>QKCK01000061.1 GCA_003245695.1 Bacteroidota bacterium
GAAGAGAGGGCGTGGTGGTATGTTAAAAGAATACATTTGCCAGGCCTCTTCTGTGACCTGAAGACATCTTTTTTCTTATCTATATCCATCCGGTTTTATATAACTATTTAGTATACTTTTGTCTTATAACCTATCATATGGACTTCAAGCTAATATCAGATTTCACCCCTACAGGAGACCAGCCCGAGGCAATCAGGCAGCTTGTTGAGGGGCTGCAGACAAAGATACCCTATCAGACACTGCTTGGAGTCACAGGGTCGGGAAAGACTTTTACAGTTGCCAATGTCATCGCCCAGCTTAATCGCCCGATACTGGTACTGAGTCATAACAAAACACTCGCTGCACAGCTCTATGGTGAATTCAAACAGTTCTTTCCTGAAAATGCAGTTGAGTACTTCGTCTCATATTATGATTATTATCAACCAGAGGCATATCTGCCTGTCTCCGATACCTATATTGAAAAGGATCTCTCAATAAATGATGAGCTTGAGAAGCTGCGGTTGAGTGCTACTTCATCACTGCTCTCCGGACGTCGCGATATTATTGTTGTATCTTCGGTGTCATGCCTTTACGGCATAGGTAATCCTGACGACTTCCATTCAAATACCGTACATATTAAGACGGGTCAGAGTCTGTCAAGAAACCACTTTCTTCGCAGGCTTGTTGACAGCCTCTATTCACGAAATGAAGTGGAGTTCAGACATGGTACCTTCAGGGTCAGAGGAGATACTGTTGATCTCTTCCCTGCCTATGCTGATGTTGCATTGCGTATTTCATACTTCGGCGATGAGATTGAGGAGATATCTACTTTCGACCCGCTGAACGGTAACAGGATAGAGAGTTTCGAAGAATATGTCATCTATCCGGCGAATATATTTGTTACCACCCGTGACAGGATTAACGCAGCGATAAACCATATTCAGGATGACATGGTGTTGCAGGCTAAATTCTTCCGTGATAATGGCAGACATGAGGAGGCAAAACGTATTGAACAAAGGGTACAGTATGATCTTGAAATGATAAAGGAGCTTGGTTACTGTAGCGGAATTGAAAATTACTCGCGATATTTTGATGGTAGGCCTCCAGAATCACGCCCATTCTGTCTTCTTGATTATTTCCAGAAGGATTTTATCACTGTCATTGATGAGAGTCATGTAACTATTCCACAGATACGGGCCATGTATGGTGGTGATCACTCACGTAAGCAGACGTTGGTGGACTATGGCTTCCGGCTTCCGGCAGCACTGGATAACAGACCGCTTAAGATAGAAGAGTTTGAGTCGCTCACCGGCCAGACCATCTTCATGAGTGCCACACCTGCTGATTACGAGATGGAGAAGAGTGAGGGTGTCTTTGTTGATCAGGTCATCAGGCCAACAGGATTGCTGGATCCACCCATTGAAGTCAGGCCAAGTAAAAATCAGGTTGATGACCTGATGGAGGAGATAAGACAAAGAAGCAGGGTGGGGGAGAGGACACTTGTTACCACAATGACAAAGAGGATGGCTGAGGAGCTTAATACCTATCTTGGCAGATATGGTGTTCTCAGTCGTTATATTCACTCTGATGTAGATACCCTTGAGAGAGTTGAGATACTTGAGGGTTTGCGGGCCGGTGATTATGATGTGCTGGTGGGTGTCAACCTGCTGAGGGAGGGGCTTGACCTGCCTGAGGTATCACTGGTGGCTATCCTTGATGCCGACAAGGAGGGGTTTCTGCGCTCAGGAAGGGCCCTCACACAGACAGCAGGACGTGCTGCCCGTAACCTGAACGGACTGGTGGTAATGTATGCTGATAAGATCACAGGAGCGATGAGGGAGACCATCGATGAGACAAACAGGCGTAGGGCAAAGCAGATGGACTATAACAGCAGGATGGGTATTACACCCAGGCAGATAGTGAAAAAAGGCGGTACAATGATCAGCGGGCTTAGCCGCAAAGGTGTCTCAGTCAAACCTTATGTTGAACCTGAGACTATTGATATTGCAGCCGATCCTGTTATAAAATACATGACTGCTGAGCAGATTGAGAAATCAATAGAGAAAAGTCGCAAAGCAATGGAGAAGGCTGCTGCTGCCCTCGATTTCATCGAGGCTGCAAGATTGCGTGATGAGATCGAAGGAATGAAAAGACTGATAAGAAGATAGTCTGCTTTATTCTCCGGAACCATTCTTATTATATGACATGAATACCTGAGGCCTCTTGATTGATTGATATTTTTTGGCGATGGAACAGAAATGATGCACCAAACAACCGGTAATTAACAATCATAAATTGCCTTTATAGGTATGCCGTTGTAAATTTGCAGTATCATTGAGTTGAACCTAATGCCATCAAGGATGAACCCTCTGTTATTTATCTTCCCGGTGTTCATAACAATGACTCTCTGTTCCCAGGAGAGAGACAGCTATGAAAAACTCCGCAACAGGATGGTCGATAATCAGATTATTGCCAGGGGCGTTGCCAATAGTGCCACAATAAGGGCAATGCGTAAAGTTCCACGCCATCTGTTCGTTCCTCAATCACTATCTGAGCTGGCCTATGAGGACCGGCCACTTTCAATAGGATACGGACAGACAATCTCACAGCCATTTATTGTGGCTTATATGACAGCAGAGGCATATCCGTCAGAAGGAATGAAGGCACTCGAGATAGGAACCGGATCAGGCTATCAGGCTGCGGTTCTGGCTGAGATTGTTGATACTGTTTATACAATTGAGATAGTACATGATCTTGCAGTTGAGTCGGGGGCCAGACTTAAAAAACTGGGGTATGATAATGTGGTGACAAAAGATGGTGATGGATATAATGGGTGGAAGGAACATGCTCCCTTTGATATAATAATTGTTACTGCTGCTGCTGACCATATACCCCAGCCTCTCATTGACCAACTTGCTGAGGGTGGAAGGTTGCTTATGCCTGTCGGAAACAGGAATGAGGTTCAATACCTCATTCTTCTGGAAAAGCGGAGAGGGATGGTGAAACAAACACAGCTTTATCCGGTGCGCTTTGTGCCTCTGACACGTGATAAAAACTGATCGGGCTTTATCTGAATGTACATTTATCAATATGTCGGGTGGTGACAAGAGAGTTTTTGTTTAGATTATTTCATTCATTTACTATATTTATGTTTTACTCCCTGTCTTGATTCTTTCTTTGAAAAACAGGCGTTGATTGTTGGATGTCATTCACAGGCAGGAGAGGCAGAGTTTATGATGAACCCAGTTAACCTAATAACAATGAAAAGAAAAAGGATTATTAATTCACTGTTGATAATATTGGCAGCAGTGATTGTCGGAGGATGTGTTTATCTGAATACACTTCTCCCTATAATTACGGGATATGCTGCAAAGAATCTCTGCTCATCCCTTTTTGTTGCAGGTCGTCAGCAACAGAGTGTGGAGGCTACAGATCTTAATTTTTCATTTATAAAATACACTGATAACAGTGTGAATTATGACGATAAAAGTGTCACAAGCCATTTTTTGTGGGGTAAATCTGAGGCTGTCTACAGGGATGGATATGGCGTTACCCTGGTTAAAGGCATAACTGAGAAAGAACTACGGGCTGAAAAATATCCATTTGTGAATAACCCGGGTTATTCACGTGATACCATTGAGTGGCCGATGGGAGATGTTATTACAGATACGGTTACAGGCATTGACAGGGAAGCTCTTGCCGCTATTACCTCAGGGTTGATTAATGATAATGCATACAATGGTAACGCTTTTGTTTTCATTGTACTTTATAAGGGAGTGCCGGTGGCAGAGGCATATAAACCGGAGTTTACAAATACTACACGGTTTCTGAGCTGGTCTATGGCAAAGAGTTTCACCAACGCTCTTGTTGGTATTCTCAGTGGTGATGGGAAACTTGATATCCGGGATGAAAACCTGCTTGAAGAATGGAGTGACGATGAGAGAAGCAGGATCACTCTCAATGATCTTCTACAGATGCAAAGTGGTCTTAAGTGGAATGAAGACTATGGGAGCCGTTCTGATGTGAATGTGATGTTACATTGTGAGGGTGATATGGGTAAGTATGCCTCTGGAAAATCAGCAGAGTTCCCGGCCGGGTCTCATTGGTATTATTCCTCGGGAACGACAAACATTGTTACCGACATCATCAGAAAGAAATTTGACAGTGACTCGGCATATTATGCATTTGCATACAACAGGCTTTTTAATGCCACAGGAATGGCTGATGCAGTTTTTGAGACAGACCCCTCAGGCAGTTTTGTGGGTTCTTCATACCTGTATGCCACCGCACGTGATTATGCCCGGTTTGCACTTCTCTATCTCAATGATGGTGTCTTTGATGGCAATCGTATCCTCCCTGAGGGATGGGTTGAGTATACCACTACACCCGCTTCTGCAAGTAACGGCGAATACGGTGCCTTCTTCTGGCTTAACAAAAGCAAAAAGATGCCCTCAGCTCCGGAAGATATGTTTCAGTGTGTCGGACACGACGGTCAGCGGATATTTATACTTCCATCACAGGATATGGCAGTGATTGTCCTTGGATACTCCCCTACATCGAAAGGAGGTATGAATTTCGATAAGCTCTTGGGTGATATACTGAATACATTATGACAATTCGATAAAAACATTATGGGGGCATTTCAGAGTATGCCCCTTTTTTTTATTTAAATGTTCCAAAAAAACATCTGATAGTATTCAGATAAATCATCACTGATGTATCCTTGACAATTATCATAGTATTGAATAACTTTGATAATAATGCTTTGAGTGATGAAAATGAAGGTGTTTGTTGCAGCGCTCTCTCTGATTCTGTTTCATCTTATACCGTGTATGGGTCAGGAACAGCAGGATTCAGTGAGAACCTTCAGGATTGAGACGACAGATGGAAATATGTTTGTCGGTGAGATAGTGAAGGAGGATTCTTCAAATGTGGTAATATTGACTGAGAGTTTCGGGGAGATAACAATACCACTCT
>QKCK01000046.1 GCA_003245695.1 Bacteroidota bacterium
CGAGCGCCATGAATGGCAAATGCGCATACCGCCGACCTGCTACGATTTCATTTATGCATATTACGATTCTACAATTAAATGTGATAAACCTCTCAGAATTTTTGCCGAATTAACTACAGCCAGACTACAACAAGACAATCCTGATTGTAATAATTATATTGATACAACAGAAATCTTAATTTCTCTTAGGTATTTAGAAAACCTGAAATATTCTAATTTGGATTTAATTAGGTATTGATACTAGTAAAGTCAGACAATTATTTGGAAATTATTACAATTCCAGTGATTCCTCAATTTCTTATAAAAATGATGAAATTAAACTGGATTTATTTCACAAAAAAGGTCAGATTTACAGAATAAATTGGGAAAAATATAAATAAAACGTTTGTTAACAGCCGGTATATCCAATGCAGGTTCTCTTACAACAAAAGATACAATATGACACAGTTGTACTCAACATTAGCAAATATCTATCATGAGATGTATCAACATGTCTTTGATTATGATAAGGAATATGAGTTTTATGATACAATCTTAAAAAAGCACAATTGTAATAAGATACTTGAAATCGGATGTGGTTCAGGAATGCTTGCCCGACGTTTTGTTAGTAACGGATATGACTATCTGGGGTTAGATTTATTCAATGAAATGCTCGAAATTGCCCGCACTGAGGTCGGAACTGACAGGTTCATTCAATGTGACATGCGAGACTTAAAATTCCATAATCAGTTTGACTCTGTTCTAATAACCGGACGTTCAATTTCATATGTGATAGAGAATAAAGGAATAATTGACACATTAAAAGGAGTTCACGAATCACTTGCAGATAATGGATTATTTGTATTTGGAGTTTTTGAAGCAAATGGAATATTTGACAATTTTGATGGTTTTGAACAAAACATTGAACTAAGAAATAAGAAGATAAAAAGAATTAGTAAAATGGAACTAAACCTGTCAACAGGGTGGACATATGATTGGTTTGCAAAGTATATTGTTGATGATGGTGATAAAATATCTGAGTTTGACGATTTAACAACACTGAGAGCGTTTACAAAAGATGAGATATTACTATTTTTGAAACTTACCGGGTTCAAAATAGAGGAGATAATAGACGAATTAAAAACTATCACAATTATTGCAAAAAAGTAACAGCACAAAACAGAGTGTATAAATCATGCAGGTTTAGCTTCGCCAGGTACTCTTAGAGAAGTATCGAATCAATCACCGGTCAAATAAATGACGCTAAAAATCAAATCCTTTCAGATGATGATATTGTACTTCAGAATGATTCAGGCAGACTGGAATTACTTTATTATCATTTGCCAGGATTTTTAAGAAGGCTTTTCTGAAGATATATGGTAAACTACCAACATGCTTTTTACCTGTATATCGACGCGTACATCAAGACGTGGACTATCCTTGCATCACACCAGTCAGCTTTATGAGCTGGTTATGGTGCTTTATCAATTGTGTTTTTGAAAAGAAATCTAAATTAAATGTGAAATCATTGTTCGATATAGTAAACAATAGGAGAGTGGAATTGTTTCTTTTTTGTAACTCATTACATCGGGAAAATCGAAATGAATCTCCGGGGCAGGATACTATTAATTACAATTCCTATTAATATAATTGCAATTACCTGTATTTATCTGATTGTAAAGACTGATGCATATGATACAGTTGAAAAATTAACCAATAATGATACACACTCCCTGTTGAATAGCGCAATGCTTTCAATCAAAAACCAGTACAACAGTCTTGAATATCACAAAGAATATGTTACCGAACTCCGGAAAAGGGAGAGAAAACAGATTGTAGGAATAGCGAAGACGGTAGTTGAAGAGTATTACCATGATTTCAAAAAGGGAGAGATTAGTGAGAAGGAGGCAAAAAAACAGGCTATACGAAAACTTAATGATTTCAGATACGATAACGGTAATGGCTATTTGTGGATTAATGATACGGAAAAACCTATTCCACGTATGATTAATCACCCGTTTTACCCTGAGTATAATGGCAGGCTTACCCGGGACCCGATGTTTTTCACAACAACTGATTCTGTAAATATCTTTTTACTGGCTACCAATATATGCGAAAAGCAAGGGGGTGGGTTTATCGAATACATGTGGAAAAAGCCCGATCAGATAAAAGATTCATTGCCTAAACCCAAAACCTCGTATGTAGAACTGTTCGAACCATGGCAATGGATAATAGGAACAGGGGTATACCTTGAAGATATCCAGGCTGATGTTGACAGCAGGATGAGTGCTATCAGAAATGAGCTTAAACAAACAATGGGTAGCATGAAGCTTGGCAAGACAGGCTATTTTTTTATTTTCAATAGTAAACATGATATGTTGCTGAATCCATTAATCGACAGTAACACCCCCGACTCTGTTACTAACCTTGTTATAAAAAATACACCTTTCGATGGATTTGTGGCTGCTTCAAAAACAGAGGCAAAAAGCTATGAGTACATGTGGTATAACTCATTGAGCGATATTACTTCAAAAAACCAGCGTAGAAAAGTATTTGTTGAGTATTTTGAGCCACTCGACTGGTATGTCTGTGCATCATTCTCCTACGATGAGCTTGCTGAGCCCGGAATCATACTCGGAAAGAAGATACTTTATATCTCTGCTATCTTCATTCTTATTTCCATTGCTGTCATTCTGTACCTGTCTGACAGTCTTATAAAACCGCTTAATGAACTGATGCGGTTTGTGGCCAGAATACCACGCAATTTCCTGAATGTCAATCTCACTAAAGTTCCTGCTTTCAGATCATATGAAGCAAATGCTCTCGGGAAGGTGATTACAGAAATGTTAATGTCAATCAGGGAACAGCAGGGTGACCTGATAAAGGAAAAGGCAAAGGCTATTGAGAGTGAAGCTATCTTACGGTCAACACTGGAATCGATTGACGATGCCTTATTGATCGTAGGTGACAATGGCCATATTTCACATTACAACCAGAGTTTTGTCAAACTCTTTTCTTTTCCTGAAGAGTTGCTGGTGCAGAATGATGACAGGCTGCTTTTGTCTTTTGCCATGGAACAGATAAGAGACCCCGAAGTATTTGTCAGAGGAGTAAACGAAATCTATTCTAAGGGTATGAATGAGCATGATCTCATTTACTTTAAGGATGGCCGCATTATTGACCGGCAGTTTTATCCGCTTATTGAGGAAAGTCCGGTTAAAGGAGGAGTATGGATTTTTAATGATGTGACAGAACGTGTTAAGAACGAGGAGGCCTTAATTGAAAACGAACAAAAATTGCAGAGTCTTTTCAGGGTTACTCCTTCAGGAATAGGTATTGTAAAAGACAGGGTATTTGTTGATGTAAATCCTCATTTCTGCCTTTTAACAGGTTATTCAAAGGAAGAACTTATCGGGACAAATTCCAGAAAACTCTACTCTTCAAAAGAAGAATATTTAAGGGTTGGCAGAGAATTATATCTGCATCTGGCGGAGCTGGGTACCACTAAGGCTGAGACGCAGTGGAAGAGGAAAGATGGGAACATAATATATGTATATGTTTTCTTGTCAGCAATTGACCGGAATGATCTGTCTAAAGGCACTACTTTTGCCACCTTCGATATCACGGAGAAAAGGCAGTATGAGGAGGCTCTTGAGAAAAGGGTATTAGCCTTGACCCTGCCATTAGATGACATCGGTTCAATAGAATTCACTGATTTGTTCAATATCGATCACCTTCAGCAGCTGCAGGATGCTTTTGCCAATGCTACCGGTGTTGCTTCTATTATAACATACCCTGACGGAACCCCGATAACCAAACCGAGTAATTTCTGCAGACTGTGTAATATTGTCCGGTCAACAGAAAAGGGACTGCAAAACTGTATTAAATCTGATGCCAGAATTGGGAAATCCAATCTCAAGGGTCCTAATATCCAGCCTTGTTTCAGTGCCGGACTATGGGATGCCGGGTCCAGTATCACACTTGGTGGTGTTCATGTTGCGAACTGGCTCATCGGACAGGTACGGAACAAGGATGTTAACGAAGACGATATTATTGCATATGCAGATGTAATAGGCATTGACAGAAAAGAATTCATCAATGCATTCAACGAAGTTAATGCCATGAGCAGGGATAATTTTCAGGCAGTTACTGATGCACTTTACCTGCTGTCAAACGAGATCTCACTTAAGACATATCAGAACGTACAACAAGCCAGGTTTATCTCAGAACAGAAAAAAGCCGAAGAAGAGCGTAAAATGATGAATATTGAGCTGGAAAGAAGAGTGGAAGAACGCACAGCTCAGCTGCAACAGGCAAATAAAGATCTCGAGGCTTTTGCTTACAGCGTGTCACATGACCTGCGGGCACCAATAAGACATATCGACGGTTTTATGCACCTGCTCGATAAAAGCCTCGGCTCAGCTGATGTGAAAGTACTGAGCTATATCGATAAGGTACTGCTGTCATCAAAAAATATGTCAACCATGATTGACGAACTGCTGCAGTTCTCACGTCTTGGCCGGACCGATTTAAAAAGCAGGATGGTAAACCTGACTGAAATTATAGAAGAGATAATTACTATAATGAGACCCGACTATGAAGGAAGGGATGTGAAATGGATAATAAACAGCTTGCCTGAGATATATGGAGATCCTGCACTTTTAAAAATCGCATTTGAGAACCTGATATCCAATGCAATAAAATACACCTCAAAAAAAGAGAAGGCAGTTATCGAAATAGGAGTAAAGGAAACCAACCTGCAAGACATGGTCTGTATCTTTATTAAAGACAATGGTACAGGTTTTGATATGGCTTACAAGGACAAGTTATTCGGTGTCTTTCAGCGATTGCATAAGAGTGAGGAATTTGAAGGTACCGGGATAGGCCTTGCCAACGTATACAGGATTATTAAAAAACATAATGGGGAGATAAATGCTGAAGGCGAAGTAGACAAGGGTGCAACCTTTTATATTACACTGCCAGGGCAGGGAGGAGGCTTGAGACTTGAGGGATGAGGAGTGAGTTAAGACAAAGGCTGAGGAGCAGTGCGACGAACCGAATCCGCAGTAGCGGATGAGCTCAGCGAAGCTAACTCCCGTGAAACAGAAACAAAGAGGGGCGAAGATAATTTTCTGAAGCGTTTTTGTGATCTGTTAAATCTTTAGAGTTTAGAATGAAAAGATTATTATTTTTGGATGACATTGATGTTATTAACCCTGGCATCTCTTGGACGAACAATATCTCATATCCCGCCTCAGACAAAAGGATAAGGTAGTATTTGATTTTATCTTCACATACTATTATTCAGGTCTGTGTGTCTATGCCAGACAGTTTACAGGATCACTGGATACATCAGAAGATATCGTACAGGATTTTTTTCTCTCTCTCTGGATCAAAGCCCCGGAGCTTCCAATACTTGATTCGCTGAGAGCTTACCTCTTCTCCTCGGTAAAGAACCGTTGCCTTGACTATTTAAAGCACAACAGGGTAAGAACAAGATATGAAGAGAGTGTTTTCAGTGAGTCAGCCAATCAAAGTGATGATAATTACTCCCCCTTCGTTGAGGCAGAGCTGCGTGAGGCAATAGAAAGAAGCCTTGAGAAGCTTCCTCCCCGCTGCCGCGAAGTATTCTCCATGAGCCGTTATGAGGGTAAGAGTAACCAGCAGATTGCTGACCAGCTCGGACTGTCAAAGCGTACGGTGGAGCTCCAGATAAGCAACGCACTGAAGATACTGCGTACAGAGCTTAAACCTTTCCTGCCACTGTTTATAATACTGTTTAAAATACGATAAACGTACTTTCCCTGTTATCCTGTATGTGTCTGATCATCAGTCATCGCCTCAACACTCTCAACACATAAACACATAAACGCATAAACGCATAAACGCCTCAACGAGTCTTCGTGTATCTGCTGCCTTTAGGATTGATCCAAAATTATTTACTTTATCATATATGTGTATTCTCTCCTGTTGTCGTCTTCCCAAAAAACAACAACTGTTTATGGAAGATGATGCGAGAGATTTGATTGAGACTTTACTGCCGGGTTACTTTTCGGACAACCTGACGGCAGATGAGCAAAGAGCTGTTGAAGACTGGAGGGAAGCCACAGAGGAAAACGCTGTTCTCTTTGAGGAATACCACAGGCTATGGAAGTCAATGGGACTGTTGAAAGAGATGGAATCCATTGATACTGTCAGGGCACTTGATGCCGTAAACAGAAGGATAGGGTCAGCAGGCACTCTTTCTAAACGTTTTATCACTACAATGAGCAGGGTGGCAGCCATACTGTTCATCCCGCTCTTATGTTACACCCTGTTTGCTGCCTTCACTGGGAAGAGTTTTACTGGTAACACTAAGTCGGATGTTGCATGGCAGACAATCACCACCGGTGTCGGAATGCGTGGTACAATAAACCTGCCTGATGGAAGCAGCGTGACACTTAACTCAGGCTCAGAGATGAAGTATCCCACACGTTTTACAAAGGGCACCAGGGAGGTGCAACTGACAGGTGAGGCCTTTTTTGAGGTTGTCAGAGACGTCAGGCATCCCTTTATAGTTAATACAGGTGACCTTAACGTAGAGGTGCTGGGGACAACGTTCAATGTGTCGGCATATGATGACGACAAGCCTGTTGAGGTTGTGCTTGCCACAGGGAAGATAGCTCTTTTCACAGAGGAGGGGGGCAGAAAGAAGTCGCTGGGCCTCCTCGATCCGGGTCAGAGAGCTGTATATGACCATACCGGTAATAAACTGTCAGTGGCGGGTGTTGATGCTGAGAAATATACCGCATGGAGAGACGGAGAGCTGATCTTCAGGGACGATTCAATGAGTGATGTGATCAGCAGGCTTGAACGATGGTTTAATGTTGATATTGTTGTTGACGATGACCATATCCTTGACTATGAGATTACCGCCCGTTTCCGTGATGAGACACTTGATCAGGTACTTAATCTGCTTAAGCTGTCGTCAGCGATAGAATACTCGGTTGACAGGAGCAGTCAGTTGAAGGATGGCGATTTCACACGTACAACCATTCATTTAAAAAGGAGATAAAATGGAAAAGGTAAGTGCAGCGAACACTTACCCCGAGTCCAGTTTGTAATAAAACAAAACCAAACCTCTAACAAAAAGCAATTTTATGAAGAAAAATGCTCATTTCAAAGGGTTTCGGCAAAAGAAGATGCCACTCCCTGAAAAGTTGATTTTACACCTGTCTCTTGTTATTATCCTGTTGTTTAATATACAGGCAGTAAATGCACAGGATAAGGAGATAAAACTCAGGTTCACAGACACACCGTTGAAGGAAGTACTGACTGCCATTGAAAAGCAGAGTAGTTATACTTTTGTGTATAACAGTAAGATAATTGATGTCAGCAGACACGTAACCATAGATATTGTTGAGAGTAATATAAAGATTGTCCTGGGGAAGCTTTTGAAAGATACAGATATAGCTTACAGTATCCTTGATAATCAGATAGTGCTTTCGGCAAAGAGCATGGAAGATCAGAAGCCTCCTGTAAAGGTCAGCGGGGTTGTCACTGATGAGAACATGGTGCCGCTGATGGGAGTGTCAATTGGTGTGTCAGGCACTTCGGCAGGAACGTATACTGATCAGGATGGTCATTATAGTCTTGACGTGCCGGCAGAATCGTCAAGACTGATATTTTCATATATAGGACACTCTCAGCAGGAGGTTATTGTTGCCGGGAGGACCAGGATTGATGTTGTGATGCAGCAGAAGATACAGAGCCTTGATGAGATTGTGGTTGTAGGTTATGGCTCTATCCGTAAGAAGGACCTTACCGGTTCAATAGTCTCTGTCAGGACTGAGAGCCTGAATTCGCTGCCTGTGCCCAGCATAGGTGACGCGCTTCAGGGGAGAGCATCAGGGGTACAGGTTATATCTTCGGGAGTGCCCGGCACTGACCCTACATTCTTAATTCGTGGCATCTCTTCAATCAATGGCTCGTCACCTCTCTTCGTCATCGACGGGGTGCCTGTCACCAGCGGCCTGAACACACTCAATCCACGTGATATAGAGTCACTGCAGATACTTAAGGATGCGTCGTCAGCAGCCATATACGGATCAAGAGGAGCAAACGGAGTCATAATAGTCACAACAAAAAGAGGACGGGAAGAGAAAAACAGGCTGGATCTTGACTATTACTATTCTGTACAACAGCCTGTAAACATGATTGAGATGCTTGATGCCTCAGAATATGCTGCTTATAATAATGAGATGCTGAGTAATGCCGGTGAACCCACCAATCCTGAATGGACTGACCCAACCACCCTGGGCAGGGGCACTGACTGGCTTGGTGAGCTGCTTAGCCCGGCAGTGATGCAGAATGTATCATTATCATATTCATCTAACACTGAGAAATCAAATACGTACACCTCTGTCAGCTATCTTAACCAGGATGGTATCATAATGCATACCGGCTACAAGAGGCTGACAGTACAGTTTAACTCTGACAACAAGATGTTTGATTTTCTCAGGTTCGGAAATAACATCACTCTCAATCATGATGTCAAAAGCAGTGGCAGCTATGATCTGAAAAACACTATGGGATCGCTGCCGACACAGACCATATATAATGAGGATGGCAGTTTCACCAACCAGGACTCAGAGCATCCGCAGTGGTATGGAGGTATCAACAACCCTATAGGTCTGGCAACCCTGAACAAAAACCGTACTACCGGCTACAACCTCATTGGTTCAATCTTCAGCGAGCTGGATATACTCAATGACTTTCATTTCCGAACCAGTTTCGGGTTACAGTTAAATATATGGGATGACCGTTACTGGAAGCCAAAGCACGACTGGCCGGCAGCACCACAGGCGCTGGCCTCGCTGTCGCAGCGATACAACAAAGCCACCACCTGGTTATGGGATAATACTCTCACCTACAACAAGGTCTTTAATGACAAACACTCTGTAAGTGTTATGGCGGGTACCAGTGCGCAGGAGAGCACCACTGAGTGGATAGCAGGCAGCTGCAGCGGCTTTGCTTCTGAGGAGACGCAGGTTCTCAGCGCAGGAGACGCCACCTCTACTACAGCAACAGGTAGTAAGAACGACTGGGCTCTCTTCTCTCTCTTTGGCAGGGTAAACTACTCCTATGATGATAAATACCTTGTCACTGCCACTGTCAGACGCGACGGCTCATCGCGTTTTGGCCCCGGCAATCGCTATGGCATCTTCCCTTCTGCCTCGGTAGCATGGCGTATATCACGGGAGAGCTTCTTTAAACCTGTCACCCTCATCAATGATCTGAAGCTTCGTGCCGGCTATGGTGAGACAGGTAACCAGGAGATAGGGGATGACTATCCGTATGAGTCATCACTCGCTACCGCCAGCACCAGCTTCAATAACACATCAGTGCCGATGGTCTATCCTCTTGCCACACCTAATTATGGCATACACTGGGAGACAGTGAAACAGACCAACCTTGGTTTTGATATGTCAGTGCTCAATAACCGCATTAAACTCTCTGTCGATGGCTTTGTGAAGAACACCACAGGCATGCTGGTCAGGGGCGTCGTCATTATCACCACAGGCTATGACAATAAAGATGACTTCAACAGACCTTATGTCAATGCCGGAAAGATGCAGAATAAAGGTATAGAAGTGGCCGTGGAGTCACAGAATCTGACAGGCGACCTTACATGGACCACCTCGCTTAACTTCACCTATGTGGAAAACAAAATTATCGATCTATGTGACACTGTCCCTCTCGTTACTGGCGACATCTCCGGTAACATCAACCAGTCGGCAGCCCTGCACATGAATGGTCATCCCGGTAACGCCTTCTTTGGTTACGTCACCAACGGTATCTTCCAGAATGAAGCCGAAGTGAACAATGGTGCCCTGCAGAATGAGGGAGCCACACAGGCTGGTGACATACGGTTTAAAGATATTAACAACGATGGCGTTATCAGTGAAGACGACAGGTCTTTTATCGGTAACCCAAACCCCAGGGTAATCCTCTCATTGAGCAATACCTTTACCTATAAAGGTTTCGATCTAAACATATTCCTGCAGGGTGCCTTCGGTGCCGATATCTTTAATGCAAACCGCTTGCAGACAGAGGGTATGGATGCAGCCCGTAATCAGAGCAAAGCAGTTCTGAACCGCTGGACCGGTGAAGGCACAAGTAACACCATGCCACGGGCCATATACAGCGACCCCGCTCAGAACAACCGTATCTCTGACCGTTATGTTGAAAACGGGTCATACCTGCGTGTGAAGACCCTGAGCCTCGGTTATACCCTGCCTGAGAAATATGCCGGCAGAATCAAGGCATCAAACATGAGGGTTTATGCTACTGTGCAGAACCTTCTCACTATCACCGGTTATTCGGGCATTGACCCTGAGGTTGGCATAAATGGTATTGACAACAATCTCTATCCGCTGACAAGGGTATTCAGTATAGGTGCCAATATGAGTTTCTAACATATAAATATCGGAAGTCATGAGATTCACAAAATATATACTTTTTATCGCTTTGCTGGCATTAATATCATGCAGCGAAGATTTCCTTGACCGTTCATCATCAGAAGACATCAACACCTCAACATTCTACAAGACACAGGATGATGCCATTGCTGCAATAAATGCTGCTTATAACCCTCTGCAGAGACCTAAACTCTATAACCTTCGTATCTGGACCACAGACATCATGGCTGGTAACAGTGAGGTAGGGGCCAACCCCAGTGACTCCAACGATGGTGTGGAGACAAAGAGTCTTGCCAACTTCACCACCACCACAGATAACGCCGGTGTGCTTGACCTGTGGCGTGGCCCATGGCCTGGTATCCTCTACTGTAACATAGTGCTTGACCGTGTGCCTGATATAGAGATGGATGCCGACCTTCAGGATAGGATACTGGGTGAGGCTTACTTCCTTCGTGCTACCTATTACTTCATCCTTGTACGCCTGTTTGGCGATGTGCCTCTTATAACCGAGCCTTACTGGGGCGATGATGAAGCCAGTGCACGTCCCTCACGCATATCAAAGACTCTTGTCTATGATCAGATAATAGCTGATTATAACAAAGCATTGGAGTTACTGCCATTCCGTGAGTCATACTCCGGATCAGATATCGGCAGGGCCTCAAAGGGATCGGCAGCGGGCATGCTGGCAAAGGTCTTTCTTACACTGGGGAAGAGTGACAAGAACTGGAACCGTGTTGTCTCTCTCTGTGATACCGTTGCCTTATGGGGTTATTCACTCAACCCAACATACGCCGCCAACTTTAGTCCTGATACAGAAAACGGTGTAGAGTCTCTCTTTGAGATTCAGTATATGAAGGGTATTGAAGATGACTTCTGGAAGGACTGTAATCTGTCATCATGGACAACAAACTATATGGGACCGCGTGACTCACCTCTCACTACCACCGGTGGTGGCTGGAACCAGCCCACACAGGAGTTTGTTGACTCTTACGAGAGCGGTGACCTGAGAAAAGATGTCACGGTCTTTTATGACGGATGCCCTCTTTTCGACGGCAAAGAGTACAGCTCCAACTATGCCTACAAGACAGGCTATAACGTCAGGAAATTCATTGTGACAAAAACATATATACCAACAACGTATAACGGCAGTCCGCTTAACTTCCCTGTGCTGCGCTATGCTGATGTGCTGCTTATGAAGGCGGAGGCACTGAATGAGCTGGGACTCACCGACCAGGCTGAGACACCTCTTAACCTGGTACGTGACAGGGCCGGCCTGGGACCGGTGAAAGGCCTGCCACAGGATGAGTTCAGGATTAAGGTGTTACATGAACGGCGTATGGAGCTCGCCTTTGAGGGTGATCGCTGGTTTGACCTGATACGAGTGGAGGATGGTCAGTATGGCCTCGATTTTCTGCATTCAATAGGTAAGACCCTGGCTTCAACAAAACACCTGTTGTTACCTATACCTCTGCTCGATTGCGATGCAAACCCAAACCTCCTCCCAAATAACCCGGGCTATTGAGACAGTGAAGTTTTTAACCATAATATAAAGCGATTTATATGAAGACAATATATAATAAACAGTCCCGCCGCCGGAAGAGCTTTAGTGCACTCTCCTTACCGGTTGCAGCACTCCTTCTTGCAATGCTCTTCTCATGTACCAGATATGATGAGTATATCCCTGACGGGATGAACGCTGATCTTGTTCTGTCAACAGCCAGCTCAAGCTATACCCTTGCACAGAAGGGCGCCTTGTCAACCACAGGCATAACCTTTAACTGGACCACCGGCTCCAACAATGGTACAGGCACCTCCATCACCTATGAGCTCCAGATAGACAGAAAAGGAAACGCTTTTGCCGACCCGCTTGTCTATAGCTCAGGGAAATCTGTATATACAAGAGCATTCACCGTGGCTGCCCTCAATGACACACTCCTGAACCACTGGGGTTACACCCCCGGCGTGGCTGCTGAGATAGAGGCCAGGGTCATTGCTCATATCAATACTGACCCCGCGACAACAGACATATCTAACTCTCTTGAGCTCTCTGTGACACCCTATGAGCCGGTGTCCACAACTCTGTTTATCTACGGTGATGCCACTGAGGGCGGATGGGATATATCATCTGCCACAGCCCTCACAGCTGACACCAAAGAGCCTACTACCTTTACCTTCAAAGGATGGCTCAATGAGGGATCATTTAAGTTCCCGGTGAATAGAAACACCGACCTCCAGCAGGATATGTATATGAAGAATGTCTCTGACACCACCCTGATGTATCTTCATAACGGCGGTGACAGTGATGACAGCAAGTGGATGATAGGCACAGCCGGTCTGTATAAGATAGTGGTGAACCTGTGCGACCTGACAATAAGCATTAAGGCACTGGCAGGAGTGGAGTTTACTGCTATGTATATGGTAGGCGATGCTGCTCCCTGCGGATGGGACATAGGTAATGCCACAGCCATGGTACAGGATGAGGATAACCCGTTCATCTTCAGGTATGACGGTGTGTTATTTGTGGGTGACTTCAAGTTCCCGGTGAACAGGAACACTGACTGGAGCCAGGATTTCTTTATGAAAGGTAGCGACAGCACTATAGTCTACAGACATTCCGGTGGTGACAGCGACGACAGTAAATGGCATATCTATGAAAGCGGATGGTACACTATGGTACTCGATCTTGCCAACATGACGCTCTCATATGAACGTCTTGACCACCTCTATATCGTTGGCAGCGCCGCTCCCTGCGGATGGACTATCTCAGAAGCAGTAGAGCTAGCCAGCGGATCAACAGGTTATGAGTTTGTTTATACAGGCAGTCTCGTTGCCGGCGACTTTAAATTCCCCTTCAACAGGGATACAAGCTGGGGACAGGATATGTTCATGAAGGATCCTGACGATGAGACAAAGATATACCTCCATGAGGGTGGCGCATCTGATGATAATAAATGGACCATAGCCAGCGGACAGGATGGTAATTATGTTATCACACTTAATCTGAAGGATATGACAATTTCAATTGTCAAACAATAGATTATAAACGGTAAATAGATGATGTTAAGTGGCTGGCTGCTATCGTCAGTCAGCCACTTTCAATAAACTGACATGAAAAGAATGATATTATTTAATATACTCTGTCTGCTCTTCCTGACCTCGTGCGACAGTGGTTGCAGCACTGACATGCAGGGCAGGGGGGTGACAGTAAGCATAACAACTGATAAGGCGGTTTATAACCCGTCAGATGTTGTTCGGTTCTCTACTGACAAGGCTCTTCCTGCCACCGCCATGGTGCGCTACAGGTATCTCAACGAGACGCTTGAGGTGGCGCCGTTAAGAGGTCAGTCGTGGTCATGGCAGACGCCTGCCTCCGATTTCAAAGGATATATGGTCGATGTATATGACATCATCGATGATGAGGAATATGTCTATGGCAGCATAGCCGTTGATGTCTCTTCTGACTGGTCACGGTTTCCCCGGTATGGTTTCCTGTCGGAGTTTGCGGAGATGTCTGACGAACGCATGTCGGGCATAATAGACACGTTAACAAGATATCATATCAATGGCCTGATGTTCTACGACTTTGAAAACAAGCATCATAAACCCCTGGCAGGCACGCCGGAGAGTCCTGAGAAGTGCTGGTATGATATTGCAAAACGTACAAACTATCTCTCAACGGTACGGGGATATATTACAAAAGCACACAACAGGAATATGATGGCTATGTTTTATAACCTGGCCTATGGCGCCTGGAAAGATGCAGCAGATGATGGCGTATCGCGGGAGTGGTATATGTACACTGATGCTTCACACAGCACTGTCGACAATATCTATCTTGACGACAACTGGTCGAGCAGCATCTACCTGCTTGATGCCTCAAACACTATATGGCAGGATTATCTTGACAGGCAGAATGCTGACCTGTACTCTGTCTTTTACTTCGATGGCTTTCATGTTGATCAGCTTGGAAACAGGGGCAGGGAGCTGTACAGGTATGACGGGACACCCATAGACCTTCCTGCGACTTTTGCTCCATTCCTTAACTCCATGAAGGCAAAGGCTCAGGATAAGAGGCTTATCATGAATGCTGTGGATCAGCTTGGACAGGAGGGTATAGCCACTGCTGGTGTGGACTTTCTTTATTCCGAGGTATGGACCCCAACCACTTATGCCGGGCTGGCAGAGGTAATAACTGATAACAATGCATTCTGTAACAACGCAAAGAACACCGTTCTGGCAGCTTACATGAACCGTGGCCTCTCTGACCAGAAGGGCTTTTTCAACCTTCCCGGGGTGCTGCTTGCCGAGTCAGTCATCTTTGCCTTTGGCGGGTCGCACATTGAGCTGGGTGAACACATGCTTGTACATGAGTACTTCCCTAACGCCAACCGTACAATGAGCGTTGAGCTACAGCGGGCTATGGTCTCTTATTACGATTTTCTTGTGGCTTATCAGAACATACTTCGTGATGGCGGTACCTTCAATGCTGTTGACATCACCTCCACAGACAGGCAGATGACTCTTAACAGCTGGCCCCCGCAGAGTGGCAATGTAGCAGTGCAGGGAAAGCTAACAGGTAACAGGCAGGTGATACACCTTATTAACTTCTCCACTGCCTCTGACCTCTTCTGGCGCGATGATGACGGGACACGGACAGTGCCGCTGAAATACTATAATGCCCGGTTTGATATCACAGTATCCGGCGAAGTAAGCAAGGTATGGTATGCCAGCCCGGATTATAACCACAGCTCATCATCTGAAGTCGCATTTGTTCAGAATGATGATGTTATCTCAATAGCTATTCCTTATATGCAATATTGGGGGATGATAGTTATTGAATACCGGTAAAATGAGTTATATTGATGATCTGTTACAGTAAAAGCTAAATACACGGTTGAGATGAAGACCTTTATAAATACAGCACTAATTTTGTTGTCGGTTATGACAATAGCAGGATGCACAGGTGATGGCTCAGGAAAAATCTGGTCGTCAGGCACGTATGCTGTTTATGGCGACAGGGTGGAGCAGGGGGGGTATAAGGCCGTCGCCGCTGGTGACACTCTCATCACCTCTGACTACCAGAGTCCGGCCAACGAGTTCTTTAACCCTGAGATATCATTCAAGTTCAGTATCAACGGTCGCGATAACGAGGCCCCCTCAGGCATGGACCATCGTGTCACCCTCATCAGGCCCGACAGCGGGGTGCAGGTGGTGCGGTGTCTCTTCGGCGCGAAAGATATCCCTGCCGCTGCTGTGAAAGGCAAAAATGGTACTCTGCCCGCTAATACGCCGGTAGTGTTTGAGGTTGACAT
The DNA here is from genome assembly GCA_003245695.1 of Bacteroidota bacterium. GTDB lineage: Bacteria > Bacteroidota > Bacteroidia > Bacteroidales > VadinHA17 > SR-FBR-E99. The sequence goes on from QKCK01000046.1 coordinate 15,752, forward strand.
GCGCAGTGTGAAGGAGGCCTTTGACAGACAGGGTTACTACACCGACTTCAGCGGTAACAGGCTGTATGAGTCTGACTTCAAGGGCGTGTGGATCGCCGGTGGCACCACACCCATGTCGTGGGACTTTGAGAACCTGCCCGGCAGAAGCGACCTTCAGCTCACTGACCCTGATAACGATGGTATCTACTCATGCCAGCTGGTGTTTAATGCCTACGACCCTGCAAGACACACCACCGCAGTGAGGGAGATGACACAGGATCTCAGCGACTATCCTTCGCTGGAGTCGCCTTTTATGCTTGTCAATGCACTCTACCGCATGTCGCTTGAAGATATGCTGCTTGACATACGACCCGATACCACCTTCCGTGCCGGCAAGCAGTGGGATGGGGTGTGGACACGCGACATAAGCTACAGCATCATACTGTCGCTGGCAGCCATTGAGCCCGGCATATCGCGTAACAGCCTCATGCGTAAGGTGAAGAACGGCCTGATAATACAGGACACCGGCAGCGGAGGATCATGGCCGGTATCAACCGACAGGGTGGTATGGGCACTGGCAGCGTGGGAGGTATATAAGTCAACAGGTGACAGGCAGTGGCTGGAAGAGGCTTATAAAATCATAAGCGCATCAATAGATAATGATCTTAAGGTTGCATTCAACCCCACCACCGGCCTCTTCTATGGTGAGTCATCGTTCCTCGACTGGCGTAAGCAGACCTATCCTCTCTGGATGGAGCCCATAGACATATACCGGTCACATAACCTTGGTACCAACGCTCTCTTCTGCGAGACACTCACTCTCCTTGATGAGATGGGTGAGATACTGGATACAGACAACGACTACGGCAGCAGGGCTGCCGCACTGAAGGAGGCCATCAACAGCCAGATGTGGCATGATGCCAGGGGTTATTACGGACAGTATATGTATGGTCACTATGACTATTCGCTGTCACCCCGGAGTGAGTCGCTGGGAGAAGCATTATGCATACTGTTTAATATTGCATCTGACGGGCAGAAGGAGAGGATGTTCACCTCTGTCCCTGTGATGGAGTATGGCATACCGTGTATCTACCCGCAGATACCAGGCATACCGCCTTATCATAACAATGCCTCATGGCCTTTTGTACAGGGTTACTGGAGCTGGGCCGCAGCACGTAACAGCAACAGCGCGGCGGTGGAGCATGGCATAGCCGCCATATGCCGCCAGGCAGCTCTCTTCCTCACCAACAAGGAGAATATGGTGGCCGGCAACGGCGACTTCAACGGCACAGAGATCAACTCCGACAACCAGCTGTGGAGCGTGGCAGCCAACCTGGCAGTGATATACCGGATGATCTTCGGACTAGACTACCAGTCAGGCAAGCTGCTCTTTCATCCATGTATCCCCAAAAACTTTAAGGGTGTTTATGCACTTAAGGGGCTGAGGTACCGTGATGCGATGCTCGATATCACCATCACAGGCTTCGGTGATGGGATAACCTCATTCACTATCGATGGTAAACCCTGTGATGATCCAGCGATACCCGCGTCACTAGCAGGCGAGCACACTGTGAGCATAATGATGAATGGCAGATGTGAGAAGGGATCAGTGAACATGGCAGGAGAGACCTTCTCACCTGCGACACCCGTGGCAGTGATAGACGGAGAGATGCTTTTGTGGAGGAAGGCTGATGGTGCGGAAAGATACAATATCAGCTGCAACGGCACTATTATCAGCACAACCACTGATACCATATATGACATGAACAGGGTGCGTGGTGAGTACCAGGTGATGGCTGTCGGCAGTGATGGCACCGAGTCGTTTCTCAGCCGGCCGCTGAGGTATGGTTTTGGTGAGGATGACATTATCATTGAGGCCGAACAGTATGTACGTGCTTCGGGTAAGAAGGTCTCAGGCTTCTCAGGTCGTGGCTTTGTTGAGATAGATAGAGAGAGTCCGGCCTTTGAGTTCGTGGTCAGCGCACCTGATGATGGTGATTATGTCATTGAGTTCCGCTATTCAAACGGCTATGGGCCTGTAAACACCGACAACAAGTGTGCACAGCGGTCGCTCTTCTGCAACGATGCCTATTGTGGCACTGCCATCTTCCCGCAGCGGGGAGGGGATGAGTGGTCTGACTGGGGCATGAGTAACCCACTCACCGTACACCTGAAGAAAGGGCAGAACAGGCTCGAGCTCAGGCTTGAAGAGTATAACAATAACATGAACGTGAATATCAACGGCTTTCTTCTCGACAACGTAAGAGTAAGCAGGAAGATTATAAAATAGAAGGCAGAATAGTTGCATGCATCGATTCGATCATAAGTCGAAAG
>QKCK01000098.1 GCA_003245695.1 Bacteroidota bacterium
CTTGAGATGAAGATAGCACGCCTTGAAGACCAGATTGCCCGTTCAAGGGTTATTGATGGCTCACAGATTGACACATCTACCGTGAAGATTCTCAACAGGGTTAAGATTCTCAATAAGGCTAACGGGGCAACAATGGAGTATCAACTGGTACCTGAGAGTGAGGCAAACCTCAAAGAGGGAAAGATTGCAGCAAGCTCTCCGATAGCTCAGGGTATCATGGGACGTAAAGTAGGGGATGTGGTTCAGGTGAAGGTGCCTTCAGGAATCATACCTTTTGAAATAATAAATATCTCAATATAATATTGCCAGATCTATGTCTACAATTTTCACGAAGATCATTAACGGCGAGATACCCTGTTACAAGGTAGCTGAGAACGACAGGTTCTTTGCCTTCCTTGATATCAGACCACTGGCCCCGGGCCATACCCTTGTGGTTCCCAAGCAGGAGACAGACTACATCTTTGACATCGATGATGACACCCTTGCAGAGATGATGCTATTTGCCAAGAAAGTTGCAATAGCCCAGAAAAAAGTAATATCATGTAACAGGGTTGGTGTTGCCGTACTGGGGCTTGAAGTGCCCCACGCTCATATACACCTTGTTCCTATGAAAAGCGAAAAAGATATAAATTTTGCAAATCCCAGGGTTGAGCTTACTGAAGAGGAGTTTAAACGGATTGCTAAAGAGATAGGAGAGAATTTATAATAAAAAAACCCGCCATGAGCGGGTTTTTTATTATAAGAATTATTTCTTACTACAGCATGAAGACCCCGTAGTAACCTCTGTTGTCTCCTTTTGCTTGTCACATGATTCTGAACATTTTGATTTGCACGATTCTGAACATTTGCCCTCTTCTTTCTCACATTCATGCTTTGACTTGCAATTATCACTGTGTTTACAGTTTGCAGTCCCCTCATTATCGCAAATGCCATCCTTGTTCTGATCTACAAATGCCTGACACTCAGTCTTGGCTTTTTCTTTGTTTTTGTTCTTGTCCTGTGTCTGTGCATATACTCCGGCAGCTGCTATCATCAGAGCTACAGCAACCAAACTTCCTATTAGCCACTTTTTCATATTATTTGTTTTAAGATATGGCCGAAAGATAATAGAGTTTGCGATAATATAAAAACATCAAACATCAATTAACCATTCATTAACCAATAATATTTTTCTATATTCACCTTTCAAAACCGGAATTAAGAATTTAAAATCTAGACTTATGACCTTACATCGTTTTGCCGGAAGGGTTGTGCTGGCAGCCCTGTTTACGGTACTACTTACACCTGCATTAATGGCACAGATGCCTGACTTCGATAAAGATGTCGCAATAAAATACCTTGATACTGCAAAGGTAGTGAATGAAATAGAAGGTTTCTGGGATATAAATATGACCAGTTACGTTCTGCTTAACGATACTCTTGCCTCAAAAGGCTCACAGAATCCTTTTACAAAATGGTTTATAGTAAAGGATGGCTATGATGCCGACTTCAGACAGGATTATGACTTTTACAGAATCGACAGTGACGAAACAGGTGAGTATTTTGAATACCAGGGCGTGCTTGAACCATCATCATTGCCCGGCATTTATTATGTATATTATAGATTTGCCGGCAGGTTAAATTCAAAGGGCATACTGACACTCTCACCAGGGAAGCTGAAGGCTGATATAATCTACCCCGATTCTATTGTTAAGCAGATATTTGTGAATAATTATGATCCGGCACTGGGGGTTACCATTACTCTTGATGGAGTAAAAACATACCCTGAAAAATTTGACGAGACTGATGAAAACGGCATGACTGTTTCATATCTTGACTCAGCATATGTAAGGGTTCGTGATAAGTCAAAAGCAGTGTATATAAGAAAGGTGAAGCTGAACCCTGTTGGAGCTCCATTGGGGCTTTGTACGCTATACTTCATGAATGGGCAGCCTATGTGGGAGGCAGTTATGACCTACTATGATCCTGATGACTCAAAGAATGATATTCCTGACGGAGTTTGCAGGACATGGTACCAGAACGGTAACCTTGATTCAAAACGCACTTACATTAACGGAGTCTATAACGACACCTCTTTTACCTGGTATGAAAACGGACGTCCAAAATCGGAGATATATTATACAAACGGAACGTTTAATGGTGTTTACAACACATGGTTTGAAGATGGATCTCCTGAGGTGATTGGTGAATTTTTGGATGGGAACCTTAAAGGAAATATGTACACTGTCTTTGATGACCAGGGGCAGGAGAGAACGATTTTCTATGAAGGCTTCGGCACAAACCAGCTGGGATGGCCTGTTGCCGACTCAAAAGATGTAAAGGTGTCTCTTGACGAGGGGATATTGACGGTAGTGTCAGATTCAAAAAAGAATCTTTCCCCTTCAGTTGAGGCCCCATTTGATAATCAGTGGAACTATGAGATTGAGTGTTCAATGATAGGAGAGGAGTGTGGTGAAGATATCTTCTATGGCATTGTCTTTGGGAAAAAAGATGACAAGAATTTCCAGTTCTTTGCATACAATAATAAGGGCGAATTTGTTGCCGGTGAATACGTCAACGGTAAGATGGCAACATTTGCTGATCCGGCTGTGTCAGAAGCCATTAACAGAGATGACTCAAACACCCTGTCAATACGTACCTGGGGAGGCATGATCTTTTACACTATCAACAAGGAAGATGTGTATAACACTTTTAAAAAGGATCTCCCGGGTAAAGGGATTGGTGCTTATATATCGGGCAAAGGGACATTCAAGTTTGATGAGTTGTCGGTTGTTGTCAATAAATACATCGACTCTTCTGAAGACTGGGAGGAGGAGTAGTAAAATATATCTGATATACTATTTAACAGGGGCATCTTTATGCCCCTGTTTTTGTTTTCAGTCTCATTTGACTTCTCCATTGCAGAGGTGTAATTTTGTGTTATATCTCGCTGTCACATGAAGGTGCTGGTCACTGTTCTTGATGATTTTATAAATCTTTTCTTCCCGGCTCTCTGTCGTTCCTGTGGAGAGAGTCTGGTAAGGGGAGAAGAGTTTATCTGTACAGAATGTCTTGTTGGGATAAAGCGCACAGGCTATCATCTTGACCGGGGCAATCAGCTGGAACAGATATTCTGGGGTCGCTGTGCTGTGGATCGGGCTGCAGCATTCTCTGTATACAACCGTGGTAGCTGCATCAGGAAACTGATACATAAGATGAAATACAAGGATGATCCTGAGATAGGGTTTATGCTGGGGCGGTTATATGGCACCTATCTTAAGGGCAGCTCATTTATTGAAGGTATCGATCTTCTGATTCCTGTGCCATTACATCCTGCAAAGCAGAGGCAACGGGGATATAACCAGAGCGGGTACATTGCACAGGGTCTCTCTTTTACAACAGGAATCCCGGTTAATGATAAGATATTGATACGTACATCAGGGAGTTCGACGCAGACAAAAAGACATCGTTATGAGAGGTGGGAGAATGTTCAGGGGCTCTTTACTGTTACTGACAGTGAAAGTATAAATGGCAGACATGTTATGGTTGTCGATGATGTCATTACTACAGGATCAACTATGGAGGCATGTGTGGAGGCTCTGACTGCCTCATCTGATACCAGGGTGAGTGTGGTGGCTCTGGCAGTTACTCAGCGTCTTACCGTTTGATCTTACCGGGGTTTTTAGCCATAAAGTCCTTCCAGCTGCGGTACTCTTTAGTTATGGCAGGCCTGTCGCCCTGGTAATAGTGACAGAGAGCAGCACCAAGGGCATCAGTGGCATCAAGCACAAAGTTATCATCCTTAAAACCAAGAATTCGCATAAGCATGGTTGCTACCTGCTCCTTTGAGGCTTCTCCGGCTCCTGTTATTGACATTTTGATCTTCCTGGGGGCATATTCAAAGACCGGCAGGTCACGGTAAAGAGCGGCTGCGATAGCAGCCCCCTGGGCACGTCCCAGCTTAAGCATACTCTGTACATTCTTGCCATAGAATGGTGCTTCAATGGCAAGGTCATCAGGATGATACTGATCTATCAAAGCCAGAATCTCTTCAAAGATTATCTTTATCTTACGGTAATGGTCAGACTCTTTTCTCAGGTCAATAATGCCAAGTGTAATAACTGAAGGAGTGCGCCCCGTTACCATTAACAGTCCAAAACCTGTAATTGTGGTCCCGGGGTCCACTCCCAGTATTATCCTCTCAGCATCATCCCCGTTTTTCACTTTCCGGGCTTGCTTAGATTATTTATGAAAAAGTCAGAATGTGACCCGGACTTCTCGTCAAACATAACGGGGATAAATGACTTGTCAACAGCTGATTTGGATGAAGCTGTGCCCTCAATAAGAGCTATGGCAGCAGCAATGGAAGACTCTTTGCGGTCGCCAAAATCACGGGTGTAATCATCAGCTGCTTCAACATCTACGGGTATGCCATCATAAAAAGCACCATAATCCTGCGAATTCTTATACTCAAAAGTGACAGGTGCAAAGACAAACTTGTACTGGTACTGGAAGAGATCCATGCCTGTTGGCTTGCCATGGGTTGTTGATCCTACCAGCTTCACATCTATATAAGGTTTGAGGCTTGAGATAACCACCTCACTTGCTGATGCTGTATTATCAGTAGTAATGAAAACGGCATTTGTCAGATAGAGCGGATGACTGGTGGTTGTAAAACCGAAGGTCTGATTCTCTGCCGTAGCTATTGTTGAGTTGTAACACATCTTTATCCATGTCTGGCTGGTATAGGCGTTGCCTATAATATAACTCGACAGCAGCTGCGCAACATCCAGATAACCGCCACCATTGTACCTCAGATCCACAATGATATTATTTACATTCCATGTCTCAAAGAAGGAAAATGCTGACTCCAGCTCTGAAGACGACACACTGAGGAAAGCATCAAAAGCAAGGTAACCAGTGATACCTGTTGAGAGATGCAGAGTGTCATAATCAAGGACAGTGTTTACTGTAAATGATGCTTTAGCAGTTGTAAGAGTCATTTCAGTGCCGTCTGGTTTTCCAAAGAGAAATGTATTTGTAACACCTGCAGATGCATCACCAAGGAGGGCAGAATAGGCCTCATAGTCATTTGCTATAAATATCGGTGCCAGGTCAGTGCCATTTATCTGTTTAATAATCCACCCACGCCTTACACCCTTGGCATACATATCTGATCCGGAGTAGACTGTTATCACACGAACATTATTGTCAGGGTCAAGTGCTGCCCTGAAGCCATGACCTACGAATGAGCCTGACATCTCTGCCATAAACTCATCATAGTCTGCCACAAAGCTCCATCTGTCATACTGGGTATACCTTACGGCCTCAAGCAGCTCATACGGGTTAGCATATTCTCCAACGTTTATCTCCGGCATTTTGTCATTCCATAGGTACCATGACGCCATCAGTTCATAGAGCTCATCACGTGCAGATTCTTCAAGGGTTTTTTCATCTTCCTTTGGTTTGCAACTACCAAATATCAGTGCTGTAGAAATAAAAAGTAACAAAATCCTTCTCATAATTGTAATGCTGTTGATTCTTCAAAGATAACTAAATAACCTTTTGGTTATTGTTTTACAGTTCTTCTGTTCTGTATTATGACGCTCGTGATAATCATCAGAAGTCCGATGAGTGTTGTGAAATAGATAGGTTCATGAATGATGAACCGAAGCAGTATAAGCGAGATAAATGGGGCAAAGAAGATTAGGTTACTTACCTTATCAGTGGTAGAGGAGAGCTCCAGGGCTTTCAGCCAGAACCAGAATGTGATACCCATCTCAAAGAGGCCACAATAGGTTGCTGCAGCAAACCCTTTAAGTGAGACGGGGTGGTTAAAACTGCCTGTAACAGCCATTGCAATAATTAAATATAATGATCCGAAGAGAAAGTTTGTAAGTAGTTTTACAGCCTGGTCTCTTTTATCACGTACATTAAGGACAAAATAGAATGCCCATAACACGGCACTTAAGAGGGCAAGGAAAACGCCAAGGGGATTTGGGCCGCCGGGATGAAAAGGGTTTCCCTGTGATGAGATGATATATACTCCTGCCAGGCTTATAAAAAGTGCCATATAGCTTCTGACGGCTATTTTCTGTTTCAGCATGGGGACTGAGAGGAATACAATGATAACAGGCCATATCATATTTACAGGTTGAGCTACCTGTGCTGGTAATATCCGGTAGGCATTAAGGAGAATGATATAGTAAACCAGTGGGTTAATCAGGCCAAGAAGAGCTGAATAGATTATTTCTGACCTGGTCATTTTTCTCATCAGTGGTAACTTTCCAGTGAGAGTGACAATAATAAAAAGGGTGAAGGTAGAGACAAATGTTGCAATGCCGAGCATTGTGACAACGGTGAGTTCCTGCAGGGTAATCTTAAAGGCAGTAGCGACCGTACCCCAGAGAAGCACAGACAATGCTGCAAAGAGGTATGCCTTTGACTGGCTGGTCATAGCCATTAGTCAATGATGTCGAACCTGGTATATTGTCTTAGTACCTCAGGTATAATGATACCATCAGGTGTCTGGAAGTTTTCGAGTATAGCTGCTACTATCCTCGGTAAAGCCAGGGCACTTCCGTTAAGAGTGTGGCAGAGTCTGGTCTGTTTATCGCCCTTATCTTTGAATCTGCATTTCAGTCTGTTTGCCTGGAAGGCTTCGAAGTTTGATGTTGAGCTTACCTCAAGCCATCTCTGTTGTGCAGCTGAAAACACTTCAAAGTCGTATGTCAATGCAGAGGTGAAAGAGATATCACCACCGCAGAGACGTAATATGCGATAGGGTAGTCCCAGCTTTACCAACAGTCCCTCAACATGTTTTACCATCTCCTCCAGCTGCTCATATGAATTATCCGGATGAGCTATCTGTACTATCTCCACCTTGTCAAACTGGTGCAATCTGTTCAGGCCTCTTACATGAGCTCCCCACGACCCGGCTTCACGACGGAAGCATGGTGTATATGCCATGTTCCTTACTGGGAGTTCAGAGCCGTCAAGGATGACATCACGATATATGTTTGTGACAGGCACTTCAGCTGTAGGGATCATGTAAAAGTCATCGAGGGTGGCATGATACATCTGCCCCTCTTTGTCAGGCAGCTGTCCTGTTCCAAAACCTGAGTCCTTGTTTACCATTATCGGTGGTTCAATCTCCCTGTAACCGGCCTTCTCGCCTTCATCAAGGAAAAAGTTAACCAGCGCACGCTGAAGCTTTGCTCCCTTACCTTTATAAACAGGAAAACCGGCACCCGTAAGCTTGATGCCAAGATCAAAGTCGATAATATCATACTTCTTTATCAGGTCCCAGTGTGGCGCTGCATCACTGTGAAGAACAGGTACCGTACCTCCGCTCCTTACTATCACATTATCATCAGCCGTCTTCCCGGGTGCAACAGAGGCATGAGGCAGGTTGGGCAGTTTTACGATCTCATTCTTCAGCTCCTCTTCTGTGGCTGCCAACTCATCAATATATGATTTCTGCTGCTCCTTCATTGTGGCAACAGATTCCTTTGCCTTCTCAGCTGCATCCTTCTCACCGTTTTTCATCATAAGCCCAATCTGCTTTGAGAGAGTGTTAAGCTCTGACTGAATGCCATCACTCTGCGACTGAAGTTCTCTTCTCCTGCGGTCAAGAGTAAGTATATTGTTCACAATTGCTGCTGCATCAAAGTTCTTAACGCCAAGTCTTTCAATAACAAACTCTGGGTTTTCACGGATGAGGTTGATAGTAAGCATTTTTAAAGTATTATTTAATAAAGCTGAAACATCATGTAAAAGTAGAAAAAAACTCCTGAAAATATCCGCTTGTGCAAATATTTTCAGGAGTTTGAAGCCTAAAGAGAACGATACTATTCGCTTACCGGTTTTACCGAAACGAATGATTTGTTATCCGCTTTTTTCCTGAACTCAACAGTACCATCGATAAGGGCAAAAAGGGTATGATCTTTACCCATTCCTACATTCTCACCGGGGTTGTGAGTAGTACCACGCTGGCGAACTATTATGTTGCCTGCTTTTGCTGTCTGGCCTCCGAAGAGTTTAACGCCCAGGCGTTTGCTTTCCGACTCACGGCCGTTACGCGAACTACCTACTCCTTTCTTGTGTGCCATTTCCTATAGTTTTTTAATTATTATTCTGCGCTTTCTTTAGTACTCTTTTTTGCAGCGGCTTTCTTTGCCGGTGCTTTCTTCTCTGGTGCCTCCTCAGTAGCTGCTACCGGTGCCTCTGCCTTCTTTGTGGCTTTCTTCTTAGGTGCACCCTTCTCACCTATTGAGAGTATCTCCACCTGTGTGAAATCCTGACGGTGACCACATCTCTTCTGGTATCCTTTTCTCCTCTTTTTCTTGAAGATAATAACCTTATCTCCTCTGGCATTGCCAAGAACCTTGCCTTCAATAACATTGTTCTCAACAAAAGGTGCTCCAACAGTTATTACTCCATCATTATCAATGAGCAGTACTTTTTCAAACTCAACTGTCTCTCCTTCGGCAGCGTCCATACGGTGTACAAAGATCTTCTTGCCTTCTTCTACCTTAAACTGCTGTCCTGCAATTTCTACGATTGCGTACATTTTTTCAATTCAATTATTATTACTCCGTGAGGCGGTCAGACATATAAGCGCCTGGCTCTTCTTCGGGCCCCGCCGGATCAGCGATTTTCGGACTGCAAAGATATAAAAATTAACTTATTTGCAAATAAGTGCCAGACATTTATGTGAAACAATAATGATATATTTTCTTTTTATTTGAGTATTATAGCCTCATTATTTCTATATTTGTTACACAGCAGAAATTGTTCCTGAGAAGGCATGCCGCAGAAATTGATAAAACTAAAGGTTATAGGAATTTCTTACAGCCAGACACAGTCGGGTGCTTATGCACTTATTCTGGGTGAAGAGAATGGAGACAGGCGCATACCAATTATTATTGGTGGCTTTGAGGCGCAGGCTATAGTTATTAAACTGGAGAATCTGGAGCCGCCGCGGCCGTTAACGCACGATCTCTTTAAGAGTTTTGCTGATGCCTGCGGAGTGAACGTAGATCATATTCTTATAAATAAACTCAGGGAGGGAATCTTCTTCTCCCAGATCATCTGTACAGGATCTCTTTCAGATTTTACCATTGACTCTCGTACTTCTGATGCTGTTGCCCTGGCGCTGAGGTTTGGATGTCCCATTTATATTGTGCCTTCTATACTTGAGGAAGCAGGCATTGTCATGACTGCTTCACCGGAGGAGGACCCTGAGAATAAAAGCCAGCCGCAGTCACTCATTGAAGAGCCCACCTCTTTCCAGAGTGGCGAGTACGAAGATTATACCGATGATGAATTGAATGAGCTGCTGACTGACGCCGTGACAAGGGAAGACTATGAGCAGGCAGCCGCAATCCGCGATGAGATCGAACGCCGGAAGAAATAGTTAAAATAAAATAATGAGAGTCACATTCTTCTTAATGCTATTTACCCTTTGTCTAACATCTTCTGTTCAGGCAAAGATTTATAAGGTAACATCCCCGGATAAAAAGACTGAAGTAACAATTACAGCTGACAAAGGTATCATATGGAGCATGACATATGACGGCATTGCTGTAACAGGCCCATGTTATGCGGCTATGGAACTCAATGACAGGATGATACCGTCTGCCGGATCAAAGGTAACCAGGGCTCTTGTCACCTCTGAAGATAAGGAGATCAGACCCGTAGTGGCACGGAAAAACAGTGTGATCCCCGATGTATATAATCAGCTCACTCTTCGTTTTAGTGATGGTAACAGCATCATTTTCAGGGTTTATAACGATGGTGTGGCTTACAGGTTCTCAACTACACTTCCTGGCAGCATCACAGTGCGAAACGAGCTATTTTCAATTTCATTGCCTGACAGCTGTGAAACGTGGTATCCCAGTGAAAAGAGCATGATGTCACATAATGAGAGGATCTTTATTCATGGCATCATGGATACAATAGGTGAAGATCACCTGGCGAGCTTGCCGGCGCTATTCAAACCAAACGGGATAAATATGCTGGTAACAGAATCAGATATATATGATTATCCCGGTATGTGGATCAGAGGCGATGGTAAGGGAGGGCTTACAGGGGTGCATCCGGGATATCCTGACAGGGAGGAGCTGAGACGCGACAGGAATATGTATGTTATGACAACCAAAGATTATATAGCAAACACCACCGGCAGCCGTTCATTTCCATGGAGGGTATTTGTAATCTCTCCTGATGATGCAGGTCTTGTTGCCAGTGAAATGGTATTTAAACTGGCAGAGCCATGTCGTATTAATGATGTCTCATGGATAAAACCAGGTAAGGTTGCATGGGACTGGTGGAATGCAAATAATATTTACGGGGTTGATTTCAGGGCAGGGCTTAATAATGAAACATACAAGTATTATATTGATTTTGCAGCAGAGAACCGGCTGGAGTATGTCATTCTTGATGAAGGATGGTATAATCTCGGGGATGTTCTTGATGTTGCCCCCGGTTTTGATATAAAAGAGCTGTGTGACTATGCTGCCTCAAAGAATGTGGGCATCATACTGTGGGTTGTATGGAAGAGCTTGTATGATAAGATTGATGAGGCTTTGACACAATATGAGAAGTGGGGTGTCAAAGGGATAAAGGTTGACTTCATGCAGCGTGATGATCAGTGGATGGTTAATTATTACCATGAAGTGGCAATGAAAGCTGCCAGCCACCATCTGCTTGTTGATTTCCATGGCTCTTACAAGCCTGACGGCATGGAGCGCACATGGCCCAATGCCCTTACACGTGAGGGGGTAAAGGGGCTCGAAAATAACAAATGGAGTAAGGATGTCACTCCTGAGCATGATGTCACCCTTCCATTCACACGAATGGTTGCCGGCCCCATGGATTATACTCCCGGGGCGATGGTGAATATGCAGAAGAGAGATTTTGAACCTATGTTTTATCGTCCTGCCAGTCAGGGCACCAGGGTTCACCAGATGGCAATGTACGTGGTATATGAAAGCCCGCTGATGATGCTTGCCGATTCACCGACAAATTATCGGAAGGAGCAGGAGTGTACCACATTCATATCTTTGGTGCCTGTCACCTGGGACGAGACAAGGGTGCTGGCTGCAAAGACCGGTGAGTATCTTGTTGTTGCCCGTCGCAAAGGGTCGGAATGGTATGTGGGTGCCATGACGAACTGGACACCACGGACACTTATGGTAGAGCTGCCTTTCGAAAACAACAGTGAATATATGGTCGAATCATTTGCCGATGGGATAAATGCTGACAATCATGCCCAGGATTATCTCCATCTCACAAAAATGCCACTGAAGGATAACATGATTGAGATAAAGATGGCTCCGGGGGGAGGATGGGTGGCCAGAATTTCGGAGAAGTAAGTAAATATATTATCTTTGTCAGCTGACACCAACCAGCGCAGCAATGAGGCAATACCTTGATCTTCTTGAACATGTGATGAATACCGGTGTGATGAAGCACGATCGCACCGGGACAGGTACCATTAGTACCTTCGGATACCAGATGAGGTTTGATTTAAGTAAGGGATTTCCACTGCTGACAACAAAGAAACTACACCTGAAATCAATAATATATGAGTTATTGTGGTTCCTGAAGGGTAATACCAATGTCAGATACCTGCAGGACAAAGGAGTCAGGATATGGAATGAATGGGCTGATGAGGAGGGGAACCTGGGACCGGTTTACGGATACCAGTGGCGATCATGGCCTGACGCTGACGGTAATAAAATAGACCAGATAAAGCAGGTCATAGAGTCACTCAGATCAAACCCTGACTCTCGTCGTCATATAGTGAGTGCCTGGAATGTTGGTGAGATAGAGAAGATGGCACTGCCCCCATGTCATATACTATTCCAGTTTTATGTGGCCGAAGGCAGGCTCTCATGCCAACTCTATCAGAGAAGTGCCGATATCTTTCTTGGAGTGCCATTCAATATTGCATCTTATTCACTGTTGACCATGATGATGGCACAGGTAACAGGATATAAGCCTGGTGAGTTTATCCATACTCTCGGTGATGCTCATATATACCTGAATCATATTGAACAGGTGGAAATACAGATGAAGAGAGAGCCGCTTGCATTGCCTGTCATGAAACTTAATGAAAAGGTGACTGAGCTGCTGGGATTTGACTATGATGATTTTGTTCTTGAGGGATATAATGCACATCCCGGAATAAAAGGTGCCATTTCTGTATAATATGATTACAATAATTGTTGCAATAGCTGAAAATAATGGCATAGGTTATAAAAACCAGCTTTTATGCCACCTCCCCGGCGATCTGAAAAGGTTCAGGTCGATCACCATGGGTCATAATCTTATTATGGGAAAAAAGACCTGGGAGTCATTACCTAATAAGCCGTTGAAGGGACGGAAGAATATTGTTCTTACTGACATGGCCGGAGACTCTTTTGAAGGTGCTTTCTCTGCCTTGTCAATGGAAAATGCCCTGGAACAATGCGATCAGGATAAAGAGACCTTCATCATAGGCGGTGGTTCTGTATACCGGCAGTTTATGCCCTTGGCAGATAAACTGCTTATAACACATCTGCATAAAGCATTTGAGGCTGACACCTTCTTTCCTGTCATTGACAGTACTCTCTGGGAGGTGATATCCAATGAGGATCATCTGACTGATGATGCTGATCCTATCAGCTTCTCATATACAACCTATATCAGGAAGAGAGGTTAACATACTTTTTTTTTTGCTATCGGGTTAAACCTTTTTTGATGTTTGAGAGTCTAATAGATATGTAACATTAAAAAGAGGGATATGAAAAGAAAAGTTATTTTCTTTCTGATTGCGGTATCTGGAGTTCTCCTTGTATCGTGTAATAAGGAAAAATCAATCGACGAGGAAAGTGTGGCTACGGCAAACAATGCTACCTTTTCTGAAACGCTGTTTGATGATGTATTCAGTACACTTGACATAGCTACACTCTATGTTGAGAAGGTTACTGCAACAAAAATCGAGACAGATACCTGTCCTCAGATAATAATTGACCTTCCTACTGAAGGCAGCTGGCCTAAGACGCTTACTATCGACTATGGCACAAGCTGCCTGGGTATAGACAATATATTACGGAGCGGGAAGGTGATAATTACTGTTACAGGGCCAAGGTCTGAACAGGGCTCCTCCCGGTCTATAACTTTTTTGGATTATTATTTCAATGGAGTTAAGATTGAAGGCACAAAGACAGTCGAGAATCTTGGCGAGAACAATGACGGGAATATTGTAATGGGAGTAACTCTTACAGGTGGTAAGATAACACTCACTGATGGTAGCAGTGTCAGTTGTGAATACAGTCGTGAGAGGGAATATATAGCCGGCTTTGACACCTATTACTTCTGGGATGATGAGTGTCTTATAACTGGCAGTGGTTCAGGGACGGGATATAACGGAAACACCTTTGAATATAGCATAACCACACCGTTGCACTGGAAGGCTGTCTGCCGTTTCATTGTGAGTGGCACTATTGAATTCAGTATAACAGGTGTTGAACCATTCTATCTTGACTATGGCAGTGGCGAATGTGATAATGTAGCCACTATCTCGCGTGATGGTCAGACAAGAGAGATACGTCTTGGACTTTTCCGTCCCGGGGTATAGATATGAAATTATAATCTGAGTTACTATAAAGAAAAAAGCCATCGCAATATTGAATTGTGATGGCTTTTTATTTATATAATTGTTTGTTATGAGGCTTTGAGTACCTTCATGTCTACTCTCCCGAGCTTATGCTCTGCATAGTCAGTGTCAACAACAAATTCTTTGATCTCTTTCGAAGGCAATTCAAACATGGCGTCAATCATAATAGCCTCGCATATTGCTCTCAGGCCTCTGGCACCCAGCTTGAACTCAACTGCTTTATCGACAACATAATCAAGTGCGCCTTCAGTAAATGAGAGGGTTATGCCATCCATTGCGAACAGTTTGATATACTGTTTTGTTATTGAGTTCTTTGGTTCAGTAAGTATTGCTCTCAGTGCCTTTCGGTTAAGAGGCGATAGGTATGTCAGCACAGGTAGTCTTCCTATAATCTCAGGAATAAGTCCATAAGAGCGCAGGTCCTGGGGAGCGATATACTGGAGCAGGTCATTTTTGTCAAACAGATCGCGTGATCTGCTGGCATTATAACCCACGACAGTAGTATTAAGTCGCTGGGCTATCTTCTTCTCAATACCCTCAAAGGCACCGCCGCAGATGAAAAGGATGTTTTTTGTATCAACAGGTATCATCTTCTGTTCAGGGTGCTTTCGGCCACCCTGTGGTGGTACATTCACAATGGAGCCTTCAAGAAGCTTAAGGAGGCCCTGCTGAACACCTTCACCCGACACATCGCGTGTTATGGAAGGGTTGTCACCTTTACGGGCTATCTTGTCAATCTCATCAATGAATACTATCCCTTTTTCAGCAGCCTTGACATCATAGTCGGCATTCTGAAGCAGACGGGTGAGAAGACTCTCAATGTCCTCACCAACGTACCCGGCTTCAGTGAGCACTGTGGCATCAACAATTGTGAATGGGACATGCAACATACGAGCAATGGTCCTTGCCAGAAGGGTCTTGCCTGTACCTGTCTCACCAACAAGAATGATATTTGATTTTTCTATCTCCACATCATCACTGTCGGTTTTTTGCATAAGCCTCTTGTAATGGTTATAAACCGCAACAGAGAGGACCTTTTTCGCATGATCCTGACCAATAACATATTGATCAAGAAAGCTTTTTATCTCTTCCGGTTTGCGCAGATGGATTGAGTCGATATTAAAATTCGATTTATTACCGAGCTCCTCAATCATTATGTTATGTGCCTGCTCAATACAATGGTCGCATATATGGCCTTCAAGACCTGCGATGAGGAGGTTTGCCTCCTTTTTTGTACGTCCGCAGAATGAGCACTTATCCATCAGTGAGAAAAATTTATTTTGTTCTTGTAAGAACCTCGTCAATCATGCCATACTCCTTTGCTTCCTGTGAAGTCATCCAGTAATCACGGTCTGAGTCTTTCTCCACTTTTTCAACGTCATTTCCTGTATGGTAGGCAAGTATCTCGTATAGCTCTTTCTTTAGTTTCATTATCTCCTTTGCTACGATCTCTATGTCAGATGCCTGTCCTTCAGCACCACCCATAGGCTGATGTATCATTATACGTGAATGCTTGAGAGCTGATCGTTTGCCCTTTGCTCCTGCAGTGAGGAGTACAGCACCCATTGAGGCGGCCATGCCTGTACATATGGTAGCTACATCAGCAGTGATATATTGCATGGTGTCATAGATGCCCATGCCTGCTGATACAGAACCACCAGGAGAGTTCAGATAAATCTGGATGTCTTTGCCCGGATCTGATGAGTCAAGGTAAAGTAGCTGCGCCTGTATAATGTTGGCAACATAATCGTCAATAGGTAACCCAAGGAAGATAATTCTGTCCATCATAAGACGGGAGAAGACATCCATGGAGGCAACGTTCAACTGACGCTCCTCTATGATAGTAGGAGAGATATAGCTGTTATTAATGGCAGAGGCATAGCGATGCATTGTAAGACTGCTGATACCTAGCCTGTCAGCTGCATATTTATTAAAATCTTTTCTGTTTGTCATATATAAGAAGTTTTTAAGCTATCAAATATACTAACAATAAATAAAAGGAGGGTGATTACTTCTTCTCAAAGAGTTTATTGAACTCATCAATGGAACTCTTTTTATCATCAGTCTTTACTGTATCGATAATAAGATCAAGCACTTTAGTGTCCAGCACTTTCTCAGCTATACGGCGTGCGTCGTCCTCTTTTTTGAGCATTTCCCTGGCGAATGCAGTTACCTGCTCGTCGGAGGCATAATAGAGGCCATATTGTTGGAATTGAGCTCGTGTAAAGTTCTTTGCCTCTTCAACAATCTCTTCCTCTTCAATTTTGACATTGTTATCTTTGGCAATCTTATTTTTTATCAGCTGCCAGCGCAGGTCATCGCGGAAATGATCATACTCTTTCTCAATCTCTTCGGCAGAGGTCTTCTCGTTCATTTTTAGAAGCCATCTCTTAAGAAACTCATCCGGGAGGTCAAAGCTGATCTTTGACAGAGCCAGCTCACGGGCATCAGTCTTAAGTTTATAGTCAGTTTCACGGCTGAAATATTCCTTGATTTCTTCTACTACCCTGGCTTCAAACTCTTCTGTTGTCTTCACTGTGTCAGGGCCATAGATCTTCTCAAAGAGTTCAGGGCCGGGTGTGGCAGCCACAAAGCGGTTTACTTCATTAACCATAAAGATATACTCGCCGTTAATATCCTTGGCCTCTTCCTTCTGTTTGCCTATAAGCCCTGCTATCTCAAAGTCATTTGGGAAAGCAGTACGGATGTCGAATGCAATACGATCACCGCTCTTTCTGCCGGTAAATTCTTTCTTAATGGTTTCATCCTTTACCAGGTCAATGGAAAGAGAAGCGTCATCCTTAAACACAGAGCCATCGGAGGAGCTTATCGTACCTCTCAGCATATCTTTATCTTCAGATATCTCAGTGGTCTGGAACTCACCGTAACGGCGGCAGTAGTTATCCATATAATCTGTGATCATCTTCTGATCAGGCTCAATCTCATAACGTGTAAGCTTCTGTTTCTTTGAGAGAGTGTTTTCAAAAACAGGTGCCAGACCTATCTCAAAGGTAAAGGTGAACTCCTCCGAGTTCTCAGGATCGAAGCTTTGTCCGTCACTCTTTGGCATCGGATCGCCAAGGATATCAAGCTTCTCCTCTGTTATGTAACCTGTGAGTTTATCTGAAACCAGCTTGTTTATCTCATCAACAACAACGGCAGTTCCATACAGTTTTTTGATCATCTGATAAGGGACATGTCCGGGGCGAAACCCTTTTATTGCTGCTGTTCGTTTATAATCCTTAAGTGTCTTTTCTACTTTCTCCTCATAATCGGCTTTTACAACGCTGATTTTTATTGTTGCATTCAGTGCATCAATGTTCTCTCTGGTAATATTCATTTTATTAGATATTATCTGTCTGCATAAAAACCGCTCGTGCAACATAAAAAATACGTGCATAGCGGTTAAAAGACTTGTGCGGATGAAGGGACTCGAACCCCCACGCCCTGAGGCACAAGATCCTAAGTCTTGCGCGGCTACCAATTACGCCACATCCGCGTGAAAGAGACTGCAAAATTAGTAAATAAAACGATTCAAAAACAAGAGGTTGAAATTTATTTTATTTGCGGAGCTCAAAGTTTTTGCCCAGGTATACTTTTCTTACCTGTTCATCTTCTGCAAGCTGGCTGGCAGTGCCTTGTTTGAGTATCTTACCCTCAAAGAGAAGATATGCCCTGTCGGTTATAGAGAGTGTCTCATGAACGTTATGGTCTGTTATGAGTATGCCAATGTTTTTATCCTTAAGATGAGATACAATATCCTGAATATCTTCAACAGCAATAGGGTCTACGCCGGCGAAAGGCTCATCAAGAAGAATGAATTTAGGTTTTAATGCCAGGGCACGTGCTATCTCTGTCCTTCTTCGTTCACCACCGGAGAGCTGGATGCCAAGGCTGCGGCGTATCTTCTGGAGGCCAAATTCATTCAGCAGACCTTCAAGCCTTTCATAGCGTTCCTCCTTATTCATAGGTGACATCTCCATCACTGAGAGTATATTATCTTCAACGCTCATCTGTCTGAAGACCGACGCTTCCTGTGCGAGGTATCCTATCCCCAGCCTCGCCCTTCTGAACATAGGGTGTTCTGTGATCTCTGTCTCATCAAGATAGATACGCCCTCCATTTGGCTTAATAAGGCCTACTATCATATAGAAGGTAGTGGTCTTCCCGGCACCATTAGGCCCCAGAAGTCCTACTATTTCTCCCTGCTCGACCTCAACCGACACTTCATTTACAACAGTACGGGTCTTATATCTCTTTATCAGGTTTTCGGTATAGAGTTTCATCCTGTGATCTTAATATTTTTGTTATACTGTCGCATCAGAGGTTGCCTCAGCTTCTCTCTT
>QKCK01000308.1 GCA_003245695.1 Bacteroidota bacterium
GGTATTCTCAGGCAGATGATCCGGCAGTATCTTGAATCGACAGGTGCCATTAAAGAGGTACGTGATGAGCATGTTGAAAGGGGTGGTGCTGGCATAACGGTAATCGAAATGGATTTCTAGATCATATTTCCCGGTAAGAGTTGGCGATCCGGTGTCCTGATATTAAAATATGACCTTTGTCTTATGCTGTGCCATTACTTATAAATACATTTATCTGTATAAATAAACCTGCTATGAAGAAAAAAACAGTGTCTCTTGTTCTCGCATGCTCTCTCACGGGGCTCTTATCCTTTTCCCAGACAAATGATTTTTACGACGATGCTCCCACCAACAAGCTCAACGGAGCAAGCTCTGTAATTGTAACAGGTGAGATAGAGAAGGATATAGTGATTGAATTCTCTTCTCTCGTGAAGAGAGAGGTGATAGTCAAAGAGACATATCTTGATGATAACAGAGTATCTTTTACAGGCACATACAGATATGACGGGTACTCAATATATGACATACTTGATAAAGTTATTCTGAAGAAGAAAAATGCCGGCACATTCCCTCCGATAATTGATCTTTATGTCGAGATTTCAAATGATAATGGTGATACAATTGTCCTTTCCTGGGGTGAGATATATTATCCAAATAACAGGCATAATATTATCATAGCTACAGATGTGGCAAGAATCGTACCCTCAAAGACCAAAGACATGTGGCCATTACCTGGAAATGTCAAACTTGTTGTTGGCCCGGATCTTATTACAGAGCGGAATATAAGCAATCCGGTAAGAATAGTCGTTAAATCGCTCGACAGTGATTATAAGATAAACAAGGGGATGAAGCCTATGTGGTGTGAGTCGTTGCGGATGTGCAGAAATGGGGTCATGGAACAGGAATTTACGTCACTTCCCGGGGGTGGAAAAGAGTATACTTACAATACGGTGTTTTATGGCAGGGGCATGGGCATTCATGGTACATCGCCTTTTACGGGTCAGATGTTTGCCTCATTCATAAACCCCTTTTATTCACTTACTACTTATAATCTGCGGCAGGGGCTTGTTGTTGTTGCGGGTGTTGATGGATACAGGGCTGCTTTTACCCTGAGTGAGATAATAAACCGCAATGACCAGCAGGAGGTACTTATCATTGATAAGGATAACTATGAGGACTGTGGCCGCTTCTCACTTTTCCCTTCATGTGACTTTTTTTCTGACAGGGCTATAAAGTCTGTTATGGAAATAAACCTTCTTGTGAGGTGAAATAAACAGCATCAGGTAAATTCTATATTCATTAAATGGATAATAAAATGACTGGAAAGATATATATCTCAGCTGTGTTGTTTCTATTACTGTTTATCTCCTGTGGCCGGGGAGTGAAACAGGCTGGCGGTGATGAACAGGCGGCAGTGCCTTCATGGGCTATTGCAATACATGGTGGTGCCGGAGTTATTACCCGTGAAAGGCTGTCAGCGGAGGCGGAGGCGGAGTATCGCGGGGTTTTGGGGCAGGCACTTGACACCGGTTGTGCAATACTCGGGAGAGGAGGTTCATCGCTTGATGCTGTGGAGGGTGTGATAAGAATTATGGAAGACTCGCCTCTGTTTAATGCCGGCAAAGGAGCCGTATTTACTCATGAGGGTCGTAATGAGATGGATGCTGCTATTATGGATGGGAGCAACCTTGCCGCCGGGGCTGTAGCCGGTGTAACTGATATTAAGAATCCTATAACAGCAGCACGGATGGTCATGACATCTTCACCTCATGTTATGATGGCTGGCAAAGGGGCCTCATTGTTTGCTGCTGAAAAAGGAGTTGAGATTGTAGACCCGTCATACTTCTATACAGAAGAGCGTTACCAGCAGTTAAGGAAGACTATAGACAATGTGAAGCATGGAACTGTTGGTTGTGTTGCCCTTGACAGGGCAGGTAACCTCGCCGCCGGGACATCAACGGGAGGAATGACGAACAAGCAATACAACAGGATAGGTGATTCTCCAATCATAGGAGCAGGTACCTATGCCAATAATAACAGTTGTGCAGTCTCAGCCACAGGACACGGAGAGTACTTTATCCGTTATACGGTTGCACATGACATCTCATCGTTAATCCAGTATAAGGAGTTGTCACTTGACTCAGCGGCTTCGCTGGTTGTGAATTATAAATTAAGGGAGGCAGGAGGTACGGGAGGTGTTATTGCCGTTGACTGCAGAGGCAATGTTTCAATGCCGTTCAACTGTGAGGGAATGTATCGCGGTTATGCCAGATCGGACGGCCAAAGAGGAATATATATTTTTGCTGACGAGCGGGAGGGGTTATAAAAAAGAGGCTCTCTTTCTGAGAAAGCCTCTTCTAACCTAAAACCTTATTATATTTCAGTTTTGCAATGAAATCGATCCGTAGGAGGCCGACACATTTACAGTAGCCTTTGGCTCTGAACACTTGCCAACGACACCTTTCATCTCTGTACTGTTGTTTCCAACAATTCTTACAACAGGTTCAAAGTAGTCATCATCAAGTTTTATACTACCGTATCTGCTTGCAGCATCAAGCTTGTAGCATGCTGATGAGCTTATCCCCAGCTTGACTGAGCAGTAGGCAGACTTTACGTCAATTGAGCTGAAACCCTGCGGAATCTCCTCAACGGTGAGGTTGCCATATTTGGTCTCCAGGCTGATCTTCTTCTGTACAGTCTCAAGTTTGAAAGAGGTATAACCACCTGTTGCTACAAAATTCTTCACCGAGCCAATGTTATACACATCATACTTGCTGTCACATACCATTGAGCTGATTTCGTCGATACTGAATTTTGAATACTTGCTTTCAATGGTAAGGGCTGTTGCACTGGCAATTTCAAACTGGCCGCAGTAACGGGCTGATATTGTAGCCCAGTTTAGCTCTGTGATGTCTACCTTTCCGTATGCAACGGAGATTGAGTTAATTGGCTTATCGTTTCCTCTGGTAAGCCTGTCTGCATAGAGATTGCCATACTTGAGATCAACATTTACAAGTCCTGATACTATTGCAATCTCTGCATTACCATACTTGTTAACGATACTGAGATTAATCCCGGCAGGCATTTTTACATTGTAGTCGATACTGAAATGATTATCATCATTTCCCCAGTGAACATCGGAAAAACTATCACTGAAGACTGTTTCAGCACTTAGATTTCCATTCCCTTCGGAGAACTTTACGTCAATGGATTCCATCAACTTTCTGGCTTTCTCCTCCGAGCTGTTTTTAACGGTAACAATAACGTCAACAACGATTCTGTTTTCAGTCCATGTCTCTGTCACAACATCACCAAACTTGTTGGTAATACTGAGAGTTGAATTTGGTCCTGGTGTAATCTCCTTATGGTATTCTTTTGATACCTCTTCAGCTGATACAGTTAAAGAGAGGCTTAAAAGAACCACCACAAGTGGCATGATTCTCTGCTTAAAGAGCGACGGTTTCATGGTTTTCTGAATTTTTAGTTTCGTTATTAATCTGTCTGAGTTGGGAGAGTATATAGTTCATCACATCTACCTTTGTCTGGTAGTGCTCGATCATTGCATTTATAATCCTCTGGTCATTGGGGTTTGCTTTCAGCTCCTTCTGAAGTTCAACATAGATTGAGTCCATACTCTTTAACTCCTGGTCAAGCATGTTTTTCTGTTCAGGGTTATTAGCCAGGTCAATTGATGTTATCTCATTCTCCATAAGGTTTACCTGTTTTACATAATAATTCTCAACCTCACGATACTCAGGAGAGACATCGCTGAGTGTCATTTTGTTATTCAGGCTGGGTCTGATAAGGTGTTCAAACGACCAGAGCGATGACAGCGTTACAAGTATTGCAACCACAGCTGCTTTCAGAAGATAGGGTACTATACTTCTTTTTACAGCTCCTGTATGCAGGCGTGTTGCCAGCTTATAGCTGAATCTGTCAAAATGTCCTTCTGATGGTTCCTTGTCATCGAACAGTTCCCTGTTCCTGCTGATGATCTCGTCTATAGTTTTCATAATCCGAAAGTTTTTTTCTCTTTTAACTCATTTACCAGTTTCTGTTTAGCCCTGGAAAGCTGTGATCTTGATGTACTGCTTGAAATATTCAGCATATCGGCAATCTCATCATGATCGTATCCTTCAATGAGGTAGAGTGAGAGTATCACTCTGTATCCCTCCGGGAGTCTTTCGATAGCACTCTTTATCTCTTCTACTCTTGCCTCCATTTCATTTTTATAGGCAATTTCTTCGCCGCTATCGTCATAAATCTCCACATGAGTGTCAATATCCTCAAAGATCGCTTTCTTTTTAGCCAGTGCATCAAGGGATCTGTTTACCACTATCCTCTTCAGCCAGGCTCCGAAGCTCACACTACCCGAGTATGTGCTTATCTTTTCAAAAGCTGAGAGAAATGCCTCCTGCATTACATCTTCAGCCTCCATCATATCGTTAACTATACGCAGGCTCGTATTGAACATGGCCTTGTAGTACAGCTTGTACACCTGAAACTGGGCTTTCTGGTCTCCTGCCCTGCAGCCGTCTATCAGGTCCTGGTGTATATTCCTGAATGACGTTTCTACATTTTCCATTTTTAACTCTAGGTCTGTTTCTTCTATGTATAAAGCTGCACCCACTTATTTCATTTGTTCATAGCAATGACGTGGGTTTTGCTTTAATGCTGCATTCAAGATAAAAAAAATTAGTTACAGCATGGGGAAAAGTGATATGAATCCCTGGGTTATCTCCCCACTGCTGTAGTCCAGCTCTGAGCCAAGGAGAGAATGAGGGACTGAATAGACAAGTAATAATACAAGAGATGCAGTCACTGTAAGCCATGGTCTCTCTTTGCGTCTGTTAAAAATAACTGCGGCAACCCATACAAGTGCTGCAAGCAGTGTCTTATTATCAGTGAGGTCCCATCCAAAGGGAATGCCTGTCCATAACTGACCGAAGCTGTACCATTGAACCAAAGGCCCCAGTATCAGCCCTCCTGCGAAAAGCATCACCAGGGTTATGATGCCGTAACGCCTGTGCCTCCGGTCGCCAGTGATACCGTATATGCCTGCCAGATTTGACAGGAGCATTGCAATGAACATAATAAGTATGTGTGGTATCATGACTGGTGCAGGAACATCACCTTTAAAACGTATTACTACCGGATTATCAGTTAATGTTTTTATCTTCTGCCCGGTAGAATCATACAGTTCAATATAATATTGCAACTTGCCTGCGGCAGGCTGGGAGGGAAGAGTGCATTCAAGCATATTCTCACCGCCACTCATCTGTATTGCACTCCAGTCATCTGAAGATGGGTAACGCCTGTAAAATAATCTGGCCGACACATTCCCGGGTAGTCCCAGACTGATAATACACGGATGAGTGTTAGTCTGACTTCTCTTCAGGGAAACAGAATACTCAGTTCCCTCAATATTCACATTGATTTTTTTTGGGTAGGTGGGGCCTGTCGTCCTTTGATAGAAGGCTGCTGCTAAGGTTACTGCAACAGCAATAAGCCAGATAAGGAGATTCTTCATTTTTAAAGCTGTATTATCAATATCTCATGTGAGTCATTTCTTAGTATCTCAACAGTTATTTTCTGACCTTTCTTCAGTTCCGACAGCCTGAGCATATACTCCTGTATGTCTCTGACGGGTTTGCCCTCAATGGCAATAATAATATCACCTTTCTGCATTCCACCCAGAGCTGCCGGTTTGCCCGGTGTTACCATATCAGCTCTCAGTCCGTTTTTTACCACACCGGCAATGTCAGGCATGATGCCAAGGGTAACAGCACCTCTTCTTCCCATAGACTGCGGTGTCTGTGGTCCGGCAGCAGTGAAGGAAAGTCGCTGACTGTTGTCTGCGGTCCTGGAAATGATTCTGAAGAGCAGGTCCCCAATGGTTACCATACCTTCATAATTCAGCTTATCCCAGGTGTCACCGGGGAGGTGATAATCCGGATGAGTACCGGTAGTGAAGAAAAGTACAGGGATGCTGTCGGCATAGAATGAGAAGTGGTCAGAAGGACCGGAGCCTTCCCTTGTATATGTGATACTTATTTTAGAACTGTCATTCAGTCCTTCAACCAGATCATCCAACCCGATGGCAGTGCCTACGCCACCTGCCTGAAGATAATTACCCTCTTTCATACGCCCCACCATATCAAGATTTATCATCAGGTTAACAGCAGAATTATCAAATGGCATATTGTTTTCAAAATACTTTGACCCTATAAGACCTGATTCTTCAGCTCCGAAGGCTATGAAAACAATGCTCCGCGCAAAGCCTTTTCTCTCAGCTGCAAGTCGTTGAGCAAGCTGTATCATCAATGCCACGCCTGAGGCATTATCGTCGGCCCCCGGATGCAAGGCAATGGTATCCTGATTCCTGCTTGATGAGCCGTGTCCTCCTGTACCCAGATGATCATAATGTGCTCCGACAATTACATATTCATCCTTTAACAGGGGATCCCTTCCTTTAAGCAACATTACAACATTTGCAGTGGTAACTTTTTTAAAGTCAAGTGTATCAGTGTTTTCAGGCACAAAAGCCACCCTTACGCTGAAGCGTTGGAGACCTTCACCTGAGAGAGGCTTCAGCCCGGCTTTTTCAAATTCACTTCGTATATAGCTCCTTGCGAGAGAATCACCTGTGGTTCCGGGAGCCCGCCCCTCTAACTCAGGAGAGGATAAATTTTTTACGGTTTCAATAAGCTCTTCGCCGACAATGCTACTCTGATAACGTGTGGCACTGCATCCCTGAAGAATCATTGTCACAGACAGGATAATAATAAGGTGGTATCTCATCTTTCCGGATTTATATCCCAAAAATAAAAAAAAGCTGCCGTTGGCAGCTTCTTTTTTTTATCCCGGTTGCTATTATTCAAACATTTTAAATGCTTCTTTTATCTTGGATACAGCATCCAGTATCTGTTCTTCTGTAATAACCAAAGGAGGAGCGAAGCGGATGATATGATCATGTGTTGGTTTTGCCAGTACTCCACAGTCTCTCATTGCAAGACAAACATCCCAGGCTGTCTTACCGTTCTTTGGCTTAATGACTACTGCATTCAGAAGACCTTTGCCTCTTACTATATCAATCATGTCAGAGTCAATCTTTTTTATCTCATCACGGAACACCTTACCCAGTTTCTCGGCATTTTCAGCAAGCTTCTCATCTTTTATCACCTCAAGGGCAGCTATAGCTACTTTTGCTGCAAGCGGATTGCCGCCAAAAGTAGAACCATGTTCTCCTGGCAGGATGGTAAGCATGATATCATCGTCGGCAAGCACGGCTGATATAGGCATTGCTCCACCAGAGAGTGCTTTGCCCAGGATCAGTATGTCAGGACGGACAGCTTCATGGTCACAGGCAAGAAGCTTACCTGTACGGGCTATACCTGTCTGTACCTCGTCAGCAATAAAGAGAACATTGTTCTTGTGGCAGAGGTCATATGCCTTTTTAAGATACCCCTCATCAGGTACAAACACACCAGCCTCACCCTGTATCGGTTCTACAAGGAAACCGGCAACATCAGGATCCTGGAGGGCCTTCTCAAGAGCAGGTAAATCATTATAAGGTATAGTGATAAAACCCGGGGTAAAAGGACCAAAATCATTTTTTGCATCCGGATCTGTTGACATTGAAATGATGGTGATGGTACGGCCATGAAAGTTACCTTCACAACATATTATCTTGGCCTGATTCTCTTTTATCCCTTTTTTCTTGTATGCCCATTTGCGGCAGAGCTTCAGGGCTGTCTCGTCTGCCTCAGCACCTGAGTTCATGGGCAGTACCTTATTATAACCGAAGTAGGTGGTTACAAATTCTTCATATTCACCAAGGCATGAGTTGAAGAAAGCCCTTGATGTGAGGGTCATCTTCTGTGCCTGATCAGTTAATGCCTTAATGATCTTAGGGTGGCAATGACCCTGATTAACGGCAGAATAAGCCGAGAGGAAGTCGTAATAACGCTTTCCATCCACATCCCAAACAAACGGCCCCTCTCCTCTGTCAAGTACTACTGGTAGTGGATGATAGTTGTGGGCACCAAATTTCTCTTCTCTTTCAATGTAATCGTGAGCGTTCATATTATTGAATTATTAAAAGGTTGTCAAATACAGATAATTAATCAAGTGTTGTGAAGTAAGATATTTCCGTGATAAAAAAGAATGATAAAAGTTACTCTTCATCATACAGGTCGGGACGCCTTAAACGTGTGCGGATCACACTCTGATCAAAGCGCCATCGCTCGATCTCCGGAGTGTTACCGCTAAGCAGTATTTCGGGTACCTTCCATCCGTTGAACTCAGCAGGACGAGTGTAGACAGGAGGAGCCAGAAGGTCATCCTGAAATGAGTCGGAGAGTGCCGATTCAGAGTCGGAGATAGCCCCCGGAAGAAGCCTTACCACAGCATCAGTTATAATTGCTGCAGGCAGTTCTCCTCCGGTAAGAACATAATCACCCACTGATATTTCCCTGGTGATGAGATGATCCCTGATTCTCTGATCAATACCTTTGTAATGGCCAGCCAGTATAATGATATTGCCCTTGAGAGAGAGCTCGTTTGCCACCTTCTGAGTGAACCTCTCTCCATCAGGGCTGGTGTATATTATTTCATCATACTCACGTTCTGATGTCAGCTGTTTTATGCAATTGTAAACAGGCTCTATCATCATTACCATCCCTGCGCCTCCTCCAAATGAATAATCATCAACACTCTTATGCTTGTCATGTGAGTAATCACGCAGATTTATCACATTGATCTCTACAACATGCGACTCCCTGGCCCTCTTAATGATAGACTCATTCATAGGACTTCTGAGCAGCTCCGGCAATACTGTGATAATATCTATCCGCATCTCTGAGTTTTGCGCAAAATTATAAAAAAGCTTCTATCAATAACCTCTTTTTTTAAAAAATGTATAAAAATAATTTTGAGATGAATAAATATACAGATAATTGTATTTATAAAAGAGTACTTTTGCAGTAAAACAGATAGTCATGGAATGTCGTCAGGGTTGTGGAGCATGCTGTATTGCAATATCAATATCATCATCAATACCGGGGATGCCGGAAGGTAAACCGGCAGGAGTGAGGTGTATTCATCTTCTTGATGATTATCGTTGCGCACTCTTTGGCAGGCCTGAAAGGCCAAAGGTTTGTGGTGACTTTCAGGCTGAAGAGATTATCTGTGGCAAGGACCGGGATGAGGCAATGGCTATCATTGCATCGCTCGTTTGATTATCACCTTTCAAACACAATATTCCCTCCTGTGATAGTAATGTCTGCTTTTGCCTTCATAATTTCACTCTCAGGAAGTGAAAGCAGGTCTGAGTTCATGATCACTACATCTGCAAGATATCCCATTCTTAGCATTCCTTTCCTGTCTTCCATAAACTGAGCATATGCTGAACCCAGTGTATAATATCTTATTGCCTCTTCCATTGTAAGTTTCTCTTCAGCGATCCATCCCTCTCCCTCTTCTCCTTTGCGGTCTTTTCTTGTTGTTGCGGCATACAGTCCTTCCATTGGGTTTAGGGATTCCACACTGTAGTCAGTGCCAAAAGCAAGCATGGCTCCGTTATCAGCAAGGCTCTTCCATGCATAAGCCCATCGACACCGTTCAATGCCGATACGTTTCTCTGCAAAGTTCTTGTCAGTAATGCAGTGTGTGGGCTGCATTGATGGTATAACGCCAAGTGTTTTAAACCTGATGATATCTGGTTCAGAAAGTATCTGGGCATGTTCCGACCGGTGTCTGCTGTCGCGTCTGCCGTTTACTGTCGCTGCCTTTTCATAGGCATTCAGTATCCAGTTGTTTGCTTTCGGGCCTATGGCATGTATGCCTATCTGAAAGCCTCTTTTATCAGCTTCCAGTACCTTTGTCTCCAGCTCCTCATAACTCATCTGTAGCAGACCAGTATTATCTGCATCATCAATGAATGGTTCATACATCATTGCTGTGGCTGAACCAAGTGTGCCATCCATAAAGCCTTTCAGATATCCGAACCGGATCCATTCTCCTTCTTGGGGATATTCTTTTCTTAACTCTTCATACCTTCTGAGTTTTTCATCGTCATATGTCAATGTACCGCCTATATCTATTCTTGCAGTAAGAATTCCGTTTTGCTTTATCTTCCGGTACATTTCAAAGTCTGCTTCACCGGGTATCTGGATTGATGTCACACCGTATTCGGCCGCCTGTTTCAGCGCAAGCATGTAGCCATTCCATCTGTACTCTGCCTTTTCATCCTCTGTACGTTCGCTCTTTGACTCCCTGATTTTTACCAGTTCTATTGCACTCTCCTTAAGTACTCCTGTCGGTTCGCCTGTCAGAGGATCCCTTACAATCTCACCTCCAAAGGGGTCAGGGGTATCCCTTGTTATGCCTGACTCTTTAAGTACCCGGGAGTTGACAAGTATGCTATGGCCGTCAGTACGGCTTAGGATGACAGGATTATCAGGTGATACTGAATCAATAAGCTCTTTTGTCGGCCATTTTTTGTCAGTGAACAGTTCATGATCCCAATGTCCCCCTTTTATTATCACTCCTTTGTCTGACCTGGCTGCCTGTTGTCTGACTCTCATGCTGATAACTGAAGGATCAGTAACATATCTCAGCTCTACATAATCAGGGTCGACAGGGCCAAAGTGGGCATGTGCATCATTAAAGCCCGGAATAACCAGACGCCCATTTGCATCAATTACTTTGGTCTTTCCATGTTCAATATATCTTCTTATCTCACGCGATGATCCTGTGGCAATAATAATACCATTACTTACTGCAAGGGCTTCGGCATGAGGGTTATCTTTGTCCATGGTAAGCACATTGCCGTTGATAATAACCATCGAGGCCTTCTCATGTTTTGCACAGGCGCATGTAACCATTGTTAATATTACCGTTATTACTATAATTCTGTTCATCAGTGAATCTGTAAATATTGATCTGCAATATATGACATTAATGTTTTTTTTAGAAGAATCAACATGATATCAATTTAAAAAACAGAATAAGTTAAAATTCATATAAGGTTGAGTGTTCAGGTAAATCAATTTTTTTACCTTAGATGCCCGTATTTAATTTGAAAAAGCTCCGTTTTCATGAAAAACAAATCGCCTGAACCAGGTTATCTCTTCTCCAGAGGTTATACAAACTACATTTTCATATTGCTTTTCCTGTTGTATATGTTTGATTATATTGACAGAATGGTGGTTACATCTATGTTTACCTCCATAGAGCAGGAATATGGTATCACTCATGCCCAGAGTGGTTTATTGGTTTCATCAGTATACTGGGCTATTGTTGCATTGACTCTGCCGGCATCAATTCTTGTAGACAGGTGGAGACGTAACAGGACCATTGGGTTCATGGCTATACTCTGGAGTATAGCCACCGCGCTTTGTGCATTAACCGGAAGCTTTATGCAGCTGGTCATTGCCAGGGCTCTTATAGGTGTTGGGGAGGCTGGTTATGCACCAGGAGGAACAGCCATGATATCAGGATTGTATCCTCAGGAAAAAAGGTCGAGGATGATAGGTTTGTGGAATGCATCAATCCCTCTTGGCACTGCGATAGGAGTACTGCTGGGTGGAATTATTGCCACACACTGGGGATGGAAACATGCTTTCGGGCTGGTGGCTCTACCTGGTTTTATTGTAGCAATGCTTTTCGTTTTTGTTAAGGATTATAAAACTGTTGACCTTTCATATGTCGGCAATGACAACAAAAAAACAAAAATGAGGCTTTGGGATATAGTTGCGGAGTTCTTTTCCAGACCTTCACTTATATTCACCTACCTTGGAATAACTGCGTGTGTTTTTGTTACAACCTCTCTGATAACATGGCTTGCCAGGTATTTTCAGGAGACAAGAGACCTTGCTCAGTCTCAGGCCGGGACGATGTCAAGTGCCGTGATGGTTCTTGCAATAGTAGGGGCGCCTGTCGGTGGTATCATTGCTGATAAATGGCGCAAGAAGAGATCAAATGCTCGTCTATTATTTCCAGCTATTTCATCCTTCATTTCGGCAATGTTGCTTGTGGTTGCCTTATGGTTTACTTCAGGAACAGTTCAATACATTTTCTTCATATTAATGGGTGTTACAATAACAGCATTTATCTCAGCAGCCTCTGCTGTAACACAGGATGTCGTTCATGCAGGACTCAGGGCTGAGTCATATGCCATCGCGGTAGTGATTCAGAATCTTCTTGGAGCTTCAATGGCACCTTTTGTTATTGGAACCATCTATGATAATGCAGGTATAGTTCAGGCTTTTCATGTATTGCCTTTTGTTCTTATAGTTGCAGCCGTTATGTTTTTATTGGGTGCACGTTATTACAATTCTGATATTGCAAAGGTTGCTAAAATAAAACTTGAAGCAGCATAATGAATATTGTTCTTATAGGATATGGTCGTATGGGCCATGAGATTGAACAGGCTGCCAGGGAAAGGGGGCATGAGATAGTTCTCTGTATAGACAGGGAGAATCAGGGCGACCTCACCAGGGGCATTGATGCTGATGTAGCTATTGAATTCACCTCACCTGACGCAGCAGTGACAATTATAAAGAGAGCTATAGATGCAGGTTTGCCGGTAGTATCCGGATCTACCGGATGGCTAGAACACTTTGATGATGTGGCAGCATACTGCAAAGAAAAAAATGGTGCCTTTCTCTATTCATCTAATTTCAGCATTGGAGTAAATGTACTTTTTCATCTTAATGCAGAGCTTGCACGGATAATGGGACGTTTTGCCGATTATAAAGTTATAATTGAAGAGAAACATCATATCCGTAAACTGGATGCCCCCAGCGGTACTGCAGTCACCCTGGCTGAAGGGATCATAAGACAGCATGCAGGATATGAGGCATGGAGAGCACATACAGAAGGATTCCAGTTTCCTGAAAGAAATATTCCGGTACAGTCACTGCGTGAAGGTACCATCCCCGGTATTCACTCAGTAGTATGGGAGTCTGAGATAGATACTGTGTCCCTTCGCCATGAAGCCAAAGGACGCAAAGGTTTTGCCCTGGGCGCTCTGATGGCAGCAGAGTTTTTATCGGGTAAAAGAGGTATATTCACTATGGAGGATGTACTCAATCTTTGATAATTGTTAGTTTTGTAATTCATATTATTAAGCACATGAAAAAGTTTTTGGAAAACAAATATGTAAAGTTCGGTATAGTCGGAACTCTCTATCTTTTATGGGTCATCTGGCTTGGCAACTTCTGGTTCCTGATAGGACTGGCTGTTGTCTTTGATATTTATGTGACAGGCAAAGTAAACTGGGCTTTCTGGAAAAAGCGTAATGGACCAAACAGCGCTGTAGTTGAATGGCTCGATGCTATAATATTTGCAGTTATTGCAGTGACTCTGATCAATATATTTCTTTTTCAGAATTACCGCATACCAACTCCATCAATGGAAAAGACATTGCTCGTTGGTGATCATCTTTTTGTCAGTAAGGTTGCTTTCGGACCCCGTATGCCAAACACACCAATTGCGATGCCTTTTACCCAGAATACCCTTCCTTTTACCGGTGGAAAGGGCAAGTCATGGTCAGATCTTATACAGCGGCCTTATAAACGTATTGCCGGCTTCGGAAAGGTAAAAAACAATGATGTGGTGGTATTCAATTTCCCGGCAGGAGATACTGTATGGCTCCCTGAGACAGAAACAAGTTACTATGAGATTCTAAGAAGGAACGCGCGCGACCTTATGTCAGCAGATGTCAGATCCGGAAAAGCTGTTAAAAGCTGGGATGAGTACATGAAGGAATCAAGAAAATGGACATGGAATAAAGGTAAGGTTATCTACCGCCCTGTTGACAGGAGAGATAATTATGTAAAGCGATGTGTGGGTATTCCAGGTGATAAAATCTTCATTAAGGATGGACAGCTGTATGTTAATGACAAACTTGTCCCTGAGCGTAAGACACAGCAGAGTTCATATAATGTTTTTACCAATGGCGCACCGATAAACCAAACCGCTTTTGACAGGCTTGATATATCACATGGGGAGAGAAATGATATTTATGGCAATGGCTCGGTATATAATATTGCAATGAACAAGGCTACCTCTGAGAAGTTTTCTGGTTTTATAAATGTCACAGGTGTCAGGGAGATTTTATTAGAGGAGGGAGATTATGATCCTGCTATTTTCCCTCATAGCGAAAGCTACCCATGGAATGTAGATAACTTTGGACCTCTTTTCATACCCGCAAAGGGAGAGACAGTTAAGCTCGATACTATCAATATCTGTTTTTATAATCAGATAATCAATATTTATGAGGAAAATACTCTTGAGGTTAAGGATGGGGTCATCTATATAAATGGCAAGCCTTCTGACAGTTATACATTTAAAATGGATTATTACTGGATGATGGGTGATAACAGGCACAGATCAGCTGACTCACGCTACTGGGGTTTTGTTCCTGAGGATCACATTGTTGGCAAGCCGAAGCTGATATGGCTATCTGTGAACAAAGAGGCAACAGGTATCAAGAAGATACGGTTTAACCGTATGTTTATGAGGATAAAATAGTTTCCTGATAAAAAAAGCCGCTCATGTGAGCGGCTTTTTTTTATTGACTTTTGTTTAGTCTTTTACTTTGTCGACTATAGCCTTGAATGCTTCCGGATGGTTCATTGCAAGATCAGCAAGGGTCTTACGGTTAAGGGTAATACCTTTCTGATTGCATTTACCAATGAATTCTGAATAGCTCATACCGTACTGACGTACACCGGCATTGATCCTCTGGATCCATAGTGCTCTGAACTGGCCCTTCTTGTCTTTGCGGTCACGGTATGCATAACCAAGTCCTTTTTCCAGGACATTCTTTGCTACAGTGTAAACGTTTTTGTTACTACCGAAGTAACCCTTTGTCTGCTTCAGGATCTTCTTCCTTCTTGCCCTTGATGCTACTGCATTTGTTGCTCTTGGCATTTTCTTTTCTTTTTTTGAATGTAAGCGCCTTTATGGTCTTTTGTGCTTTACATCCTGGTTAATAATTGATTAATTATCACACAAACAGGTAGTAAACTACTTCAATCCGAGAAGCTGTTTGATGTTCTTCTCGTCACTCTTTTCAACCTGACCGGCATATGTAAGATTCCTCTTACGTTTGGTCGTTTTTTTGGTCAAAATGTGGCTTTTGAAGGCATGTTTACGTTTGATCTTACCTGTACCGGTCAAAGAGAATCTCTTCTTTGCACCCGGATTTGTCTTCATTTTTGGCATTTTGTAATGTTTAAATATAATCTCTACTTCTTCTTCTTTGGTGAGAGTATGATAATCATTCTCTTACCTTCAAGTCTTGGCATCTGGTCTACCTTGCCATATTCATCAAGGTCAGCAACAAACTTTGCGAGCAATTTTTCTCCCTGATCCTTGAACAGTATAGAACGTCCCTTAAAAAAGACATATGCTCTTACTTTGGCACCGTCCTCAAGAAAGCTGATGGCATGTTTCAGCTTAAAGTTATAATCGTGATCATCAGTATTCGGTCCAAACCGAATCTCCTTTACCACTACCTTGGATGCATTTGCCTTGATCTCTTTCTGTTTCTTCTTCTGATGATAAAGAAACTTCTGATAATCAACTATCTTGCAAACAGGAGGTTCCGCATTAGGGGAGATCTCTACAAGGTCGAGTTCCATCTCATCGGCAAGTCTTAGTGCTTCCTGTAGACTCATTACCTGAGGTTCCATGGTTTCACCTACAACTCTTACCGTTCTGGCGGTGATCCTGTTATTGATCTTGTGCTCCGGTTCCGGCCTTCTTGGTTGCCTCGACGGATAATATGGTCCTGCTATGGCTTAGTCCTCCAATTAAGTTAGTAAATATCTTTTTTCTTTTTAATTCTCTATCTCAGCAGCTACTTCTGCTTTAATGAGAGCTATAAACTCCTCTATCGTCATTACTCCTTTGTCTCCCTCTCCCTGACGGCGAACAGAAACTGTATTGCTCTCAGCCTCTTTTTCTCCGATAATCAGTAGGTAAGGTATCCTCTTTAACTCGTTATCCCTTATCTTCTTACCTATCTTTTCGTTCCTTTCGTCAATTAGGGTGCGAATATCGGAATTATTAAGCAAATTCAAAACATTTTTAGCATAATCATTGAATTTTTCGCTTATGGGCAATATTATCGCCTGATCGGGTGTAAGCCATAGCGGGAACTTGCCGGCAGTGTTTTCTATCAGTACCGCCACAAATCGTTCCATTGACCCGAAGATAGCCCTGTGTATCATTACAGGCTGATGCTTCTGGTTGTCACTGCCCATATATGTAAGCTCAAATCGTTCCGGCAGGTTATAGTCTACCTGTATTGTTCCAAGCTGCCACTTACGTCCTATTGCGTCGCGAACCATGAAATCAAGTTTTGGCCCGTAGAAGGCTGCCTCGCCCAGGGCAACTGTTGTTATGAGCCCCTTGAGTTTTGCTGCTTCAATAATTGCGCTTTCTGCTTTCTCCCAGTTCTCGTCAGTGCCGATGTACTTCTCTTTATTCTCCGGGTCACGAAGGGATATCTGTGCAGTATATTCATTGAAATCAGCTACCTTAAAAATATACTGAACAAGGTCAATAATACTCATGAACTCCTCAAGAAGCTGGTCGGGTCTGCAGTAATGGTGTGCATCGTCCTGGGTGAAGCTCCTTACTCTTGTGAGTCCATGAAGCTCACCACTCTGCTCGTATCTGTAAACAGTACCGAATTCAGCCATTCTCAGCGGCAGATCCTTATATGAATGTGGTGTGGCATTGTATAACTCACAGTGGTGCGGACAGTTCATTGGTTTAAGCATGAATACCTCTCCCTCCTGTGGGGTAGTGATAGGCCTGAATGAGTCTGCACCGTATTTCTCATAATGACCTGAGGTTTTATAGAGGTTTACGTTCCCTATGTGTGGAGTAGAGACCATTGTATAGCCTCTCTTACGTAATACTTTGGTCATGAAGTCGATAAGCCTCTGTTTCAGGTCAGCTCCCTT
This sequence comes from Bacteroidota bacterium, assembly GCA_003245695.1. Classification (GTDB taxonomy): domain Bacteria; phylum Bacteroidota; class Bacteroidia; order Bacteroidales; family VadinHA17; genus SR-FBR-E99. The sequence goes on from QKCK01000308.1 coordinate 16,965, forward strand.
GGGTAGCCATAGGGGAAGACCCAGGCCTACCTTCGGTGAGAAGGTGAAAAGCTCCAGCTCTTTTCCCAACCGGCGATGATCACGTTTACGAGCCTCCTCAAGAAGCACCATATATTCATCAAGAAGCTTCTGTTTTGGGAATGTTATGCCATAAATACGTGTGAGCATCTTCCTTTTTTCATCACCCCTCCAGTATGCTCCGGCAAGACTTGTAAGCTTTATTGCCTTAATATTTGAAGTGTCGGGTAGATGAGGGCCGCGGCACAGATCTGTGAAGTTACCCTGGGTATAGAGTGTTATGGTACCGTCTTCAAGTTCACTGATAAGCTCCAGCTTGTACTCATCTCCCTTTTTGGAGAAATAATCAAGCGCCTCATTCTTGCTTACCTCCCTGCGTGTTATTTTCAGGTTATTTGAAGCAAGCTCCTTCATCTTTGCCTCTATCAATACCAGATCAGAATCGGTTATAACTCTTCCTTCTCCGGGATCAACATCATAATAGAAACCACTCTCTATTGCCGGGCCTATTCCAAACTTCATTCCCGGATACAAAGCCTCAAGGGCTTCAGCCATAAGATGTGCTGAGGTATGCCAGAATGCATGCCTGGCTTCGGCATCATCCCATTTATGAAGTTTCAGGGTTGCGTCTGTAGCGATAGGGCGGGACAGATCAGTTATTTCACCGTTGACCGTTGCTGCAAAGACCTCGGCTGCAAGCCTCGGACTTATTGACATAGCAATATCATAGCTGCTGACACCCTTTTCAAACTCCCTCACTGAGCCGTCGGGAAACGTAATCCTGATCATAGTCACAATACTTTAGTTTTAAAACGTGCAAAGATAACAAAATTTATGATATGCTTTTCCTTACTGAGCCTCTTTACTGATAATAAAGTAGTCACTGATTTACGCTGGTTGGTGTGAGACCTTTTTTTTATCGTGTGGCCGTTTTGCTGATCTGATAATACAATATTAATTTTATAAACTCTCAGAGTTAATTTTCAACACCAAAGTCA
>QKCK01000091.1 GCA_003245695.1 Bacteroidota bacterium
GCAGCTCTGAGATATATGATCGGGTATTCCAGTTTGCGACAGCTGAGTCAGAGTGATGCGGAAATATTATCTTAACATCTACGCCACTAAGGGAGGCCGTAAGTAATGCAGTAAGGATGCTCTCATCAGGGCTGAAATAGGGTGATGACAGATAAATTGACTTTTTAGCTGTAGCGATGGCTGAAAAGTATACCTGCATGATATTAGCCCAGTCAGAGTCAGGCCCTCCAGAGGCAACCTGCATAAGGCACCTGTTATTTACCCGCTGACATTTAAGGTATGACTCAATATTTGTTATAGACTCACCGCTGACAAAATACCAGTCTGCAAGGAATACGCTGTTAAGAGTTGCCACAGATTCCCCGGTAACCTTAAGATGTGTGTCGCGCCACGGTCCAAGCTCTTTATGCCCCTGAAGATATTTGTCAGCTATATTTAATCCTCCCACAAAACCGGTAACGCCATCTACAACCACAATTTTTCTGTGGTTGCGGTAGTTTATCTTATTTGTCAGAAGAGGAAAGCGAACTGGCATAAAGGGATATATTTCAATTCCAGCATTTCTGACCTCCCTCAGATAATTGTTCTTTAGATTCCAGCTTCCCACATCATCGAAAATAACCCGGACCCGAACCCCTTCTGCTGCCTTTTTCTGAAGCAGTTCTTTGAATTCTGTTCCCAGCATATCAGGCTCAATACGGTAAAACTCAAGATGAACGAACTCTCGTGCCTCCTCAATAGCCTGCCGCATTGCCGGGAAAGTCTGCTCTCCGTCAACAAGAAGATCTACTTTATTGTATGTAGTAAGTACCGACCTGTTATTATTAAACATTAACCTTATAAGGTGTTCCTTGCTTTTTACAGCATCTGTCTCATTGGCCAGATATCCTGGAAGAGAGACGCTCTGCCGGGCAGCATAATCAGATAATTGTTCAAGATCATACAACCCTTTACGTGAAAATATCTTCTGCTTTCTGTAATTCTGTCCGAAAAAGATGTAAATGACTATTCCGGCTATAGGCACAAGAAGTATAACCAGTATCCATGAGAGTGTCTTAAGTGGATTCCTGTTTTCAAATATTATCATAAGGCATACAAACACTACTGTGAGAATATACAGTAGTGAGAGAAGCCCCTGAATATCTGTCATACCCGGATCGAAGATAAACATAGTAATACTTTTTACCCGATATGTAAAAATAAAAAACTCTCCTGTTAATTAGCAGGAGAGTCATATAATTATACTATTATTTTAGAATATAAGGCCTACGCTTAGAACGAGTGCACCGGTACGGTCATCGAGTTTAATAGTCTCACCTCCGATAGTAACCTCATCACCAAACTGATTCAGATTACCTTCATATCTGGCATCAATAGTCAGCTTTTTAAAGAGGTCAACACCCACACCTGCCTGGTAACCAAAAGTTGCTTTTTTATAGGTCTCTCCATCAAGCAGTTCTTTAGGTTCTCCTATCAGGAAGGAGGCGGCCGGGCCAACATTTATCCTCAGGAAAGATACTTTAAAACCGACCAGGACAGGGATATTAACCTTATTGAATTTCTGGTTAAAGACGGTGCTGGTTGATGCATCAGTATATGTAATAGAGTTGGTAGCAGTGGCAAGCAGAAGTTCGGGTTGAATGTAAACATTACCCAGAGACGCTCTTACAAAGACACCACCCTGCAGACCCCATTCTGCATTCTTAGCATTATCAATGATATCACCATTGTCGAGTGTCTGGTTTGTAAACGTGAAGTCAGTACTAGCCCCGGCTTTTACACCAAACTTTATCTGGGAAAACAGGGGTGCAGTCAATAAAACTGTCAGGATTAATACAAGAATCTTTTTCATCGTATTCGTCTTTAAGTTTTTTCAGTTTCAGTGTTACAAATATAACGGAGTATTGTATTAGTAAGTTGTATTTGCCTCTTATTTTTTCCGGTTTGCTTTACTTTTTACCTAATTCAGCAAAAATCATCTCTTTCATCTTGTCAAATTCTTCCTTCTCGAAGAGACGGGTAAGAAAAATGATCCTTCCGTCGCGGTTAATTATAACATTTCTGGTGACGCCGGCTTCTTTTCTGGCATAAAGTTCGAATATTGCAGCACCAGGATCCAATGCAAGAGGATAGGTGATCTTCATATCTTCGGCAAATCTTATGACAGATGATTTTGCCTCATCTCTGTCAATACCGATAACAACCAGGCCACTCTTTTGTCCCGGAATCCACACTTCACTCTCAATGAATGGCATCTCTTTCCTGCATACTGAACACCAACTGGCAGTAAACTGCAGCATCACAACATGTCCCCGGAGATCAGACAGTTTGTAGCTCTTGCCTATGGCCTCAACTACAGTGAAATCAGGTGCCATATCCCCTACTCTGACTATATAACCATTTGGGTAAGGATTTTCCTGGGCCGCAGCAACGGTGAGTAAAGAAATCAGGGCTGTGAACAGTAGATAAAATCGTTTCATAGGTCTAATTTCAGAATGTTATGTATACTCGTTCTATCAGAATTAGGTTCGACGACAAATATAAATACAAAAAGCAGGCCAAAAAATGAAGGGAGTAAAATACAGGTTATCTATCATCAATGGTTAATAAAGGATTTAGGTAGTCGCTGTTTGAATTTAGCTCAATATAGTCGCTGTCAATGTATCTGAATCCATATTCAAAGCAAAACAACCATCTTATTCCTTCGTTTGTCTCAACCTGATGTGTAAAAAAACTGAAGTTATAACCCATAGCAAATAAAGCATCACGATGTATCCTGCGGTGTCCTTCGCAATAGAGATCATATAATACTTTACGGTTGCGTCTCAGCAGTGCATGAACATTGCGGACATAATTATTAGAATCCCTGTTTAAACGGTTATTGAAATTATTACGGCACTGGTCAGAACAGAATTTCTTATCTGACCGGCCGAGGATTCTGGCTCCACAGTCAAGACATACTCTATCCACAGCGAAACATTTCCATAAAGATACAAAAATGCAGGAAAAAGAGACAAGGTTATAACATACTTCACTGGTAATAAGGGACAAAAGTGTTTGCAAACGGATATAAACAGGTATAAAACGCATACAAGCACTTAAGAACCGGCTATAAAGTATAAAATGGAAGAGATTTGCAGAGTAGTTCTCAAACAAACATAAAACGCAGCACAATGAACACATTAAGAAACAGGGTAATGCTGATTGGTAATCTTGGTCAGGACCCAGAAACAAAGACGCTTGAAAGCGGAAAAAAGGTAACACACTTCACAATGGCAACCAGAGACTCGTACAAGGATGCCGAAGGTTCAAAGATCAGTGATGTCACATGGCATAATCTTGTGGCATGGAACTCAACTGCAGATCTGGCCACCAAATATCTGAAAAAGGGTAATGAGGTATGTATTGAGGGGCGGATAACCTATCGTACATACACGGATAAGAACGGGGTTGCAAAGTCAGTCACTGAGATTGTAATAAATGACATTGTTCTTTTAAGATCGTCAAAAGAGCAGAAAGAATAGTCCCGATGAACCATTAAACAATAAGCAGGAAATCCCTCTTAACGGGGATTTCCTGCTTATTGATTTTTTCCCAGATGTATTAAATGAAAGGTAAAGATCAGATAAGCATTCAGTTATCTGGATGCAATTTTTCTGCCCTGTCGCAGAGCATTAAGGTTCATCTCCACCACGGCCTCACCTTTCCTTATAAAAAGAGCGGTAACCGCTGCCTCAAGTGTCTCAAGTGGTATAGGGATAAATGGTGATGCTGCGCCAAGAATAACCATATTACTGGCTTTAACTGAGCCTGCCTCCTTTGCAACGGCATCAGCATCAAAAACCACGCTGTTTTTTAATTTCCCAAGCTCAAGCAAAACTTTCTCCTGCTCAGGATAGTCAGGAATATTTATGTATGGCACTGAATTGGTAACAACCCATCCATCACCTGAGAGCCAGGGCAGATACCTTAATGACTCCATCGGTTCAACCGATATTATAATGTCGGCCTGGCCGAGAGGTATGAGGTCAGAATGTATCTCATGGTCAGATAATCTGAAGTGTGATTGTACATCTCCACCTCTCTGGCTCATGCCATGCACTTCAGATTGTTTAAGAAAAAGATTCTTTTCCACCGCGGCAAGGCCTATGGTAGCCGCAATAGATAGTATTCCCTGTCCTCCTACACCTGCAAGAATTATATCACATTTCATAGTTTCCTGTTTTCAATGGTCTGATGTTAACTTGTCAATATCTCAAAACTTTTAGCTACTCTCCGGTATTTGATTTTGTGGCAGCCTCAGCCTTTTTATTACGTGTGGCAGTCTGGATGCACTCACGCTGAGCAAGAATAACTGACACTCCTTTGTACTCCAGTTCTTCTTTAAGTATTTTTACATTCTCCTCATGGTTCTTTTTCAGAGGCACAATTTTCCGCAGGTGATCAGGCATTACTCCCAGGCCGAGGCATATGTTTTCCAAACGTCCGGTTGCCTGTGACTTTTGTCCGCCTGTCATTCCGGTAGTTGAGTTATCAGAAATAATAAGAGTTACGGGAGAGTCTTTGATAACGGCATCAAGCAGCCCTGTCATACCTGAGTGAGTGAAGGTTGAGTCGCCTATGAAGGCGACCGCTGGTGACAGGCCGGCATCAGCCGCACCTATTGCCATAGTCATTGAGGCCCCCATATCCACACAGGAGTTCACCATATTATATGGTGCCAGAGCGCCCAGTGTGTAGCATCCTATATCAGCGAAGACCCTTCCGGGACCATACTCTTTCAATGCCTCCGATAATGCAATATACATGTCAGCATGCCCGCACCCCTTACAAAAAGAAGGCGGTCTCATCTTAACCAGCTCAGGCACCTCAGCTCCCATTTGAGTGGGCAATCC
>QKCK01000306.1 GCA_003245695.1 Bacteroidota bacterium
GGTACTTATCATGGCATATCTCTTTCCAAGGGCATTGAGGGAAGCCGAAGCAAGGATTTTATTCCTCAGATTATAATCGAATCTCAATGAAGCATCCCATCCCGGCATATGCCAGGCATACTTCTGCTCTGTAAGTGAATATCTGTAGAAGTTTCCCGCGGCAGACAGTCTCATATGCTTCTGAATAGGCACAGCAAATTCTCCATGTATATTAAGGACATCCCCCTCATCATATAACGGAAGGAAATAATTGCCCATAGCAAGAGTATCATTTCTGAACATAAGCATATTGCTGAAGAAAGTATAATTTGCGCCTACCACGTAAGAGGCATCCACGTCAAAACATCCCTCCAGCTGAGCCGAGAGCCTGAGCTTGTTATCAGTAGGGCGAAGTATAAAGAGTGTATCGCCTGGCAGGATGAATGGATTACGGTAAATCACATTACGAGCTTGATTATCCTCCATATCACCATCAAGTGTTGCCCTGAAACGCAAATAATCAGGAACGATAGAGAAGGTAAACTCAACATCAGGATAAATATAGAGATGCGTAAACCGGTCTCCGCCAGTCAGCGGATCAGTATTGTCTCGTGAATCTAAAAATGCTTTTAATCCGAAACGGAAACGCCATGCCTCGGTCCCTTTTGTCACATAAGGGTTAAAAGAGAAAAGGTGACGCGAATCATATTCAAGATCGCCTCCAAAGGAAAAGAGATCATAACCGGCATTTAACCCGAAATAGAAGCCCGACACCTCTTTTCCGCCCAGGAATGTCACTCCAGGGTTATGCTGTATGGCTGTATCGCCACGTGAGAAGAAATTATACCTGGCAGTGATGTCATACCGAAAATCCGATGAATCCCTTGGGATATTAAAATAACGCGTTGTAGCCGTAACATCGAAGATAAGTGATCTGATTGACTTGCGGTCAGCCTCATATCCAATCATAGAAGTATCGTAACCGTATGCATACCTTGACATCTGTCTGAAATCAATATCACCATCAAAGCGTCCATGATCAAAATATTTCTTTCCGTAAAAAATTACCTGGTTATCCATAAAACCGGCATACACTTTTTTCTCATTATCAAGTTTCACATTACCGGCTGAGGCATAACTCTTCGTATATAATCCGATAGTTCCCTTTTTTGATCTGTCATTGGCAACGCTTATTTCGAGGAAAGGTGACAAATAGTTACCAAGGCCTAAGTTTACATATCCTTTATATAGTTTTGGCAGCGGATCTGGGGATAAAAGAGCAGGTTTGATGGGGCTTACAACATATTCAGGTATAAATTCACCCGGTTTGAATGAGTATTTGAAATCGACTCTCACTTTAGCCGTATCGTCCATCGGTGGAAAGGATGTTCTTTTAGAAGCGCCCTGCAAAGATGGTTTATATGGATTGTAGAGTGTAACACTTCTTCTTATTGTCTCATCCTGAGAATTCTGACCCCAGGCAAAGAGGGGAAGTAGTAATGTCAAAATGATTATATATGTTCTTGCTTTCATCGCTCTGTTTCGTTTATTCGTTGCAGTGAATTTTACTCCGGATTGCTCTCTGATGGCTTTGTCTCCGATTCATCAGATAATCGTGCCAGTTTCTGTTTGGCCTCATCTATTATTCCATCATTTGACCCTGTATAGTAATCAATAAGGCTCTGCAGTGTTGCCCGGGCCTGGAAGAGGTCATTCTTTTTCACGGCTATATCAGAGAGCAGAAGAAATACTTTACCAGTCCAGAAGGCATGGGGGCAGTTCATACTCAGAAATTCATTCAGAGATTTCTCGGCAGCATTGATGTCACCAGCATTATAGTGTAGCTCCGCAACACGGTATTTTGACTCAGCACCATATAATGTTGAGACCTCTGATGCCACTCTCTCATAATCGTCAAGAGCATCATTAAGATTTCCAAGTCGCTGGTTTGCCCTGGCTGTAAGGAAGGTAGCTTCGCGTGCCAGTTCTTCAGTAAGCCGGTCTGACTCAAGCACTCTGGTAGCCGAGAGGATTGTCGCTCTGTCGTCACCGGTTTTATTTGCTGAACGCATCATACCCAGGTAGGCGTACATCTCATTCTCAGGCGTCGACACCTGGTGTGATAACTGCTCATATAATGAATAAGCCCGTGAATAATCATTCTTGCCGTATGTAATGGATGCTGCACCAAGCAGTGATTGCTCCATAAACTGATTATTACCAATAGCTATTACCTGGTTATAAAGCTCAAGAGCTTCATCAACAGAGCCATTTCTGTTAAGACAGTCTGCAAGATAGAATCGCGCATTGGTGGCAAACACGCCTCTTGGGAATTCTGAAAGGTAGTTTCTGAATGTCTGAACAGCCCTCTCACAGTTGCCCTTAACATATAGGTTTTCTCCGGATATATATGTAAGTGAATCTTTCTGTGAAGAATCAATTTCGTCGAATCCTTCAACAGTCCTGAGGTAAGCAAAATAAGAATCGACGTCATCCATATCAGTATATGCATTCCGTAATCCGTTAAGCGCATTACGGGCCTCAGGTGTATCCCTGTATTTATCTATAACCTGTTTAAATGACCCAATAGCTCTGTTATTATCTCCTGCATTATAGTATATCAATCCAAGTTGCACCATGGCCGGTGGCACAAACTGGCTAGAAGGGTAACTGCTGATTATCCGTTTGAAGTCTGCCTCCCCTTTCTCCGGCTGCTGAAGAGCAACATATGCTCTTCCTCTTTCAAAGAGAGCATTAGGAACATAAGGTGACCCGGCATATTTCTCCGTAAGAGATGTGAGTGTCTTCACCTTGGCACTGTTATCATTAGCCAAACCCTGGGCAAATGCCTTCTGAAACATTGCATAATCTGCATCTATTTTGGCATAGTCTATTACCTTATCATAATAACTTATTGCATTCGGGTAATCAGCAATTATATAGTAACAGTCGGCTATCCTGTTTCTGACATCGGCAGCAAGATCTGACCTTGTTGACTTATCAACAGAGGCGTTAAAAGTGAGAAAATGTGTCAACGCATTAGAATAATCCTTTTCGTTAAAAAAGAGATATCCAAGATTATACTCTGTCTGACCTGCTTCCTTTATTGAAGATGCCCCAGGCAGTTGGCGGAATTGCTCCCAGTCATCACGGGCAGCGGTGTAATTGCCCAGGGCATAATATGCCTCTCCCCGCCAGTAAAGCGACCTAGCCCACAGTTCCTTATCCATCTCCCTGTAAAGAAGTGACTTGTCAAACATTGCAGCAGCATCGGCATACCTCTTATTACGGAAGAGTTCAACCCCCCGGTAATAAGCAACATGCTGGTAAGCTGCCTTAAGCTGGGCATCTTTCTTTGATATTTTATCAAGCGACTTCAATGCTGCCTGATAGTTCTTCAGCTTAAGATATGCTGACACCAGATAACCATATGCTTCAGTAAGATGATCTGAAGAGGGATATGATTCAATATAATTGTAAAGAGCCTCAATACCTTCACCAAAGGGAGCATATGAGTTTTCATAGGCAAGCTTTGCAAAATTAAAGAGAGACTCTTCCTGGATAAATTTATCAAAGCTCATATTCGCTGCAGCAGAATAGGCCAGCTGTGCTCTTTTCTTGTCATTGCTCTTAATATAACATGAGCCAAGCATATAATATGAATTCTGCGTAAGGGCATCGCTCTGACCCACTACTTCAGAGAAAAGTGATATGGCACTCTTATAATTCTCAGACTGATAATAGCAAAAAGCCAGCTGGTATTTATTATTGCGGTCAGCCAGCCTTGTCTCATTTATAAACTTCTCGAGATATGGTATTGCCTCACTATATCGCTGTTTCTGATAATATGCATCTCCTATAAAGCGATAGAGTTCCACAGCACGGTTCTTCCCTGCCTGCTCTATAAGTGAAGGTGCCATCTCAAGTATTCCATCATAGTTTTTATCGAGGTAATAAATCTGAACTATGTAAAATGGAACAACACCTCCGAATGTCTCATCACCCTTTAACCGTTCAAACCCCTCAAGTGCAGTCTTATAGAAACTGAATTCATATGCGATGCATGCATGATAGTATATTGAAGGGATAGTATAGTCTGTATCAATATCCTTCAGCTCAGCAAATAACATCAGGGCTCTCTTCTTATCACCCTTCATAAAATGTGAGTAGCCAAGCTTAAAAAGATACTCTGAAAGTGTTTCACCGGTTAATCTGAGCCTGTCAGTCTGCTCAAGCCATTCTATGGCACCTTTATAATCCTTCTTCTGATAGCAGAAGAGGCCCGTTTCAAGCCTTGCCTGATTCAGCCTCGGACTTTCAGGATTTGTTCCAATAAATACCTTCATCCTGTTTTCAGCATCAGGGCTCATAAGCCTGATTGCCGACAGAGCACTGAAGTATTCTGCCTCTGAATGATCTATTCCCCCATCCTTGTCTGCAGCAAGCCATTTATCAAAAAGTTCTATTGCTGGTGCATATTTGGCTTTCTCAAACATCTCATATCCCCTTGAAAGAAGCGAATTGAACTCCTCTCCTGAGAATGATGACTGACCTCTCACTATAGCCCCTGAAAATGAGACCGTGAGAACTAATAAAAGTAAAAATATCTTTCTGTTCATAACTTTATCGTTTCGGGGTACTTTCTTCTTTCATAACCTTATCTTCTCATTGACAGGCAACATAACCACCAACCCATCAATATCTTAAAGGTTTTCAGAGGCATACGTTTATTCGAAGTAAAATTACAATTATATAACAGCACGGAATTGGCTTTATTGTTCATTTTATCAACACATGAACATACAATTGTTAATTCTTTTCTTATTTTGCAGAAAAAGAGACTTTATGCACGAGAATCCTCCACTTGACCTGATAATTGAACTGAAGGAGTGTGACATATTTCAGGAAGATCACCTGGTACTTACCTCAGTATCTCTGAAGATTGAAAAGGGAGAGTTTGTCTATCTGGTAGGAAGGGTAGGCAGTGGCAAGACATCGCTCATCAGAACCCTTAACGGACAGTTACCGCTAAAGAATGGCGAGGGATGGATTGCAGGTTATGATCTTAAAAGACTCAAACGAAAAGATATTCCATCTCTAAGAAGAAAGATGGGCATTGTCTTTCAGGATTTTCAGCTTCTCACCGACAGGTCGGTACACGAGAATCTCGAATTTGCCCTCAAGGCAACAGGTTGGACTTCAAAAGAGGCTATTGAGGAACGCATAAGAGAAGTGCTTGATAAAGTAGGGCTGCAGACCAAAGGTTATAAGATGCCTCATCAGTTATCGGGTGGTGAACAGCAACGAGTTGTTATTGCCAGGGCACTTTTAAACGACCCCGAAATAATTCTGGCAGATGAGCCTACAGGTAATCTTGATCCTGAGACCTCAGACGAGATCCACCAGTTGATGAAAGGCATAAGCGAAAATGGCCGTGCAGTAATTATGTCTACTCATAAACTGGCTCTAATAAAAAAGTATCCGGCCCGTACCCTAAAATGCGAAAATGGTCATCTGTTTGAATCAAATTCAAATGATGAGGAGATGGAACTTCTCGATTAGGAGAATAACAAGGTGTGACAGAGCCTGGAAATATAATATGTCTGTTTTTTGTTGATTAATGATGGTTGCAAGGTGTGGGTAATCTACTTAAGATACCTTAACGGCCAGGGAAGAGTGTTTTTGTAGAGGCGATAATATAACCTGCGTACACTACCGAATGATTTCATAAAGACAGCTATTGATGGTACCGACGAACCAGCAAAGTCAAGTATCTTCTCACTCCCGGCATTCTCTCTTATGATCTGGTCCACGACATGATAACCTGTCCTCATCTCACGACTCTTACGACTTCCGGCAGTAACAAGCATGGTGATCCGGTTGGAGAAATCTATCACAAACATACTCCATAACAGCTTTCCTTTCGGAGACCTGATTCCCAGTATTTTACCGTAACCGTTCTCTATACAAAATGTCATGAGTCTCTCCAGCCTGTTATAGTTTCGTTCCCTGATATTACCTGCTTTTCGTCCTATGTTTGTTTTAAAGAGCGCGATAATTTCCAGCGGCATTACATCTGCCACTATTTCCTGCTGGTACCTATGCGAAATGTTAATATTTCTTCTGCAGTCAGATGAATAATCAAACCACAGGGCATCATATGTCTCACGCAGACTTAGTTCATAATCATATCTCTGTGTTGACCTGAAACCCCGTGCTTTTGTATCAGTCGAAGCACATAGGTCTATCAGTCGGTAATAGTCAGGTATATTTATCAGAAACTCATCTGTTCTTTTATCCAGATCACCATCAGGGCAAAAGGCACCAAGCTGCTGCAAAAAAAGAGGTGTAGCAATATAATTAAAGCCATACTTCTTTAAAGCCGGCAATGGAAAAACTGCATGATAATCATCTTCAATGAGTGCCTCCCAATCAGGTGACATAATATCCAGGTACCATGAAAAAGCATATGGCATAGCTCCAGGGTAGAATTTAATGCAGGAGTCCCATTTCACCCTGTCGATGTCGCTGTTTTTCAGATGTATGATCATTATTGTTGAATTCTTAATGTCTGTTCAAACACATTCCGCCATCCCTGCCAACCATTCATCTCTGTAAGTGATGTGTTATGCCATAAAGATACAAATAGTCCGCCAACACTCCTTGTTATATCTGCCAGATGTTGTATCTCATTAATGGCTGATTCTGGAGTCATATTCAGATACTGCCTCAGGGTGCCATCCATAAACATAAACGGATAGAGAGTCAATTCGGTAACCCGCTCACTCTCTAAATCATAAAAAGGAAACGGACGTGCAATGCCTGCTCTGAATCCCGGAACATCAGCAAAACCCATAGTATAATCTTCCTTTACTCCCACTGAGATAAATAACCGATAGGTCTCAGGCATTCTCAACAGTAACCAATGCTGCCTGCAACGAATGGGTATGCGCCCTGATATCTTCCGGTACCTCATAACCTCAGCAGACAAGACCGGTTTCTTGCCAAAAGAGGCGTATGAACTGTGTAGTCCACTCCCATACCTCTGGTCAAGTCGCTGAATCAATGAGGAATATAATGGGTATTTATAAAATGTGCCATGATCATTTTTCCCCTGTTTAGCAAGCAGAAAAAAGAAAAGAGCCTCTGTCTTATATTGAGACAACTCTTTCTCGAGATAACCAAAAGTATCATACGGATCATCAGCCTTTCCAGTAATTACTCTCAGCCGCGTGCCCCGTTTATTATCCCGTACTAATCCTCCCAGACCTCTCATGACCCCTCTGCCTTTATAAGCATATGCCTGGTCTATGTCTATAGTAAGAAGTGTCTTATACTCTTTCTCTCTGAAAGAGATGTCTTTGAACATACTGACAATCGTTTTCGCAAGTTTTATTGTCCATATATCAACGACTGGCAGATTCAGGAAACCTGATCTGAAAGCCAAAGAAGATTTGCCCTCGAAACGACCATGAGAATCGGGTCTGAAAGGCAGATACTCTTCATATCTTGACAACATAAAAAACGAGGCAGCAAACAGATCAAATCCAAAAGTATCATCCACACCTGAAGGGAACAGAGCTGGTATCTCCGCTATTAAACCGAAGGCAGGCTCCTGCGCTTTTATCCCCTCTTCAGACAACAACCCGGATGGTTTGATCCAGATGGCACCATCAATCTTATGATCACTGTAAGCCAAATGAATAATACCATCATTATCGTTTATGTCAGTAATAAACTCATATCTCAACGAAATAATGCTATTGAACATTACTCCTGTAACATATTCAAGTCGTGGAGTCAGACTAGTGGTATAAATCCTTAACACCCTATCAGTCATGAATACAAAAATACAATTTAGGAGTTAATAAGGGCTGTTCATCTGTTTGTTTTCTTAAAATCAAATTCTTTCACTTCACATGATAATTTGTTAGCTTTGTTAGATAACGAACTCTTTTGTCAAACCTAAAATCTATCAGACTATGGGAAAAGGTGATAAAAAGTCAAGACGAGGCAAAATAATAAACAACTCTTATGGCGTACGCCGTCGCAAGAGGGCAAGGTCGTTTGCAGCAGCAGAGAACAATGTCACTCTTCAGCAAAAGGAGGAGGCAGTCTCTCCTCCAAGGCCAGCCAGACCAAGAGCAACAAAGAAGAGTTCAGAATAAATAACATTCTCCCCGCCATATACCGGCGGGGATTTTTATGTTATAATTAACTGATCATATGCTTCAGGGTTGACCGATACTTCAATAATAACAGCATTATTCACAGCAAGAGCCTTCTTCAGGGCAGCTCTGAAACCTTCAGCATTGACAGCATGAATAACCTTTACCCCCAGAAAAGAGTCACTCTCAAAAAGGGTTTGTTTATACAGATCGACTCCAACAGGCAACAGGCCTTTTCGTGATTCCTTTAGCTTTATAAGATTCAACTCCTTATCAGCAAAGACAATTGAAATCACTCGCAGTCCATATCTGCGAGCTGTAAGTACCTCACCGGCAGACATCATCATTCCACCATCGCCTGTAACACAAACGACTGTTGCCGATCTGTCAGTTAATGCAGCTGCATTGGCTGCAGGCAATCCGAAACCCATGGATGACCAGCCGTTTGTTATAATAAAGCGTCCATCACCTTGTACATCCCATTGCTGTCCCATAAGATGAAGATGTGATCCTACATCGGTTGTGACAATCGCATTATCTGGCAGTGAATTTTGTAATATTTTAACGACTTCAACAGGAGATAAAGCAGTGAAAGAAGAGGCCAGCTTTTTCCTTATCTCACCTTTCACCTGTGCGGCAAGGCCAACCATCTCTCCTGAGCTTTTAAGTGATCGCAACAGAGTGAACCACTCATCCGGAGACGAGATGAACTGATAAGATTCTTTCAGGGGCAGATCACACTCAATAGTGTCACAATGTACCAAAGGCACATCGGGCATCCATGATTCATAGTTATACTCAACCGGATCGTACCCAACCCCTATTACCAGGTCAGCCGACTTCACTAAAGCATGCAACCTGTCACTCAACGCATGAAAGAGCACACCGGCATAACAGGGATTATCACTTCTGATCAAACCTTTAGCCATGGGAGTAACAACTACAGGCACCTGTATGGTCTTCAACAACTCTGCAACTCTATCAGATAACCCATATCGTGCTGCAGTTAGACCCAGAGCAATCAATGGTCGGGAGGATGTTTTCAGTAATGATTCTATCCCTGCCAGCCGTTCCCCTGTCTCTTTTTTATCAAGTTTACCCGCCTTTTTTGAGATTAATGAGGATGTATTAATCGTGTTTTGATCAGTAACATCGGCAGGGATAGCAATATGTACTGGTCCGGGATATTCTTCGTTGGCAAGCAGCAAAGCATCATCAATCATTGAGCCGGCATTATACGATGACAAGGCAAAAGAGCCTTTTGTCAGTGGCTCAAAAAGAGCCACATGATCAATATTCATCTGAGTGGTGCGTTCTCTCCATTGTTCAGGCACAACAGTAGTCAGCGCAATAAGAGGAGACCGGTCAAGAAGAGCCCCGCCCACTCCTGTTGACAGATTGGTGGCACCGGGCCCCAGTGTGCTGTGACATACACCTGTTACCCCTGACAGACGGGCAGTTACATCTGCCATGACTGCGGCAGCTGACTCATGTGATGTTACTATAAACTCTATACCTCTGGCACTTAATGCCCTGATAATTGGTATAGAAGCTCCCCCCGGAATGCCATAGACATACCTCACTCCATGATCACCGAGTCTGTCAGCCAATAACTCTCCGACTGTTTTGTTATTATTATCCATCAGATAAGCTTTATTCACAAAGGTATCAAAACTGATATTCTCCAAAGGAATAAAAAAATGATAAAATGAAACAGTAAACTATCAAACTGAAGTCAGCTATTGGTATTTTTGAACTTTAAAATGGATAGTCGTGTTTAGATAAAAAAAGCAATAACCCTGGCAAAAATGAGTCGGAAAACTAATACAATCATATGGGCAATAATTACATGTCTGTTATGGTCAACTGCATATCCGTTTATAAAAATTGGACTACAATACAACACCCCTCTTAATTTTGCCGGCTCCAGGTTTATTATTGCAGGGCTTATGCTTTTGCCATTTACTATCTCGCCGCGTTATTATTTTAAGATGATACGTGAAAATCGTTCACTGGCCTTTTGGGTGACGATACTGCAGACACTGATTAATTATGTTCTCTTTTATATAGGTCTTAAATATGTACCCGGAGCTCTGGGAGCGGTAATAGTAGGTTCACAGCCTTTTGTCACAGCTGTTGTGTCACGAATAATGATAAAGGAGGAGCGGTTTACTGCTGCAAAAGTAACTACCATAGCTGTGGGTATATTTGGGATAGTACTTGTCAGTGCGGGACGTCAGAGTTTTCATTTTGGTGGCCCAATGGAACTGGCCGGGATATTGATGGTTTTTATTGCCAACATATCAACTGCTGTCAGCAATGTTCTGGTGTCAAAGAAGATAGGCACAATGAATCCATTGGTACTGAACTCATTCGCACTATTCTCTGGCGGAGCGTTAATCCTTATTTTATCACTCTTCACAGAGAAGCAAGCGCCGGTGAGTGAATTCCCATTGAGATACTGGCTTGTACTGACATGGCTCTCCATGATGTCAGCAATCACATTCTCAACATGGTACATGTTACTTAAGAGACCTGAAGTGAAGGTTTCCGAACTTAATCTATGGAAATTTATCATACCGGTATTCGGCGCTATTCTTTCATGGATTATTGTACCAGGTGAGAAAGCGGAATGGGTAACTATCTCCGGAATGGTAATTATTTCATTGTCATTGATATACTTTTTCGGGATAACCGGAAGGAGAGAGAGAAAAATTGAAGAGATTCCGGCAGGGCCGATCGCAAAATAAAACCAAAGTTATCAACAATCGTGCTGTCGAAAAAATCATATTGTTAATAGCTTTTCAGCACCCAGTGCTGATATTAGGTAAAATCTCTTTACTTTTGCGATGAATTAGAAATTATTTAATACCCCTTAAAAAAAATTCTTATGAAAAAGAATCTTATTTTAATCGCAGCATTGCTTATGTTGGTAACTGCACCAGCATTCAGTCAGTTCTCTTTTGGTGTAGCACCAGGACTGAACCTTAACAGCGCATATTTTGGGTACAAAGTAGGAAAGGTTGTTCCTTTTGTTGGCATCCAGTATATGGGAATCAATGTTAAATCTGTTGAGACCGGAACAGAATGGGATTATGGAACAAATTCTGCTGTCTCATTTGAAAATGAGATGAAGATCAAAGGTAGTATCCTTATGCCTTCAATAGGTGTTAAGTTCTTTGCTATTGAGAAAAACCAGATCAAAGGTTATATCCTTGCATCTTTCTCCAAGCCATTGTTGAATGGTAAACTGACCTACAACGGAGAAGAAAACGAGTATGTCAGCGAAATGATTGACAAATTCAGCCTCTGGGGAGCAACAGCAGGTATTGGTGTTGAATATTTTGTTGATGACAACTTCAGTGTTGGTGGCGAGTTTGGTCTTCAGATACTCTCAGGTAACTTCTATGATGAGTATGTTGATGATTATTACAATCCTAACTCTGGCACATACGTTGATGCTGATTTCACTGATGACATTACAGTAAGGCTCATGCCTACTTACAGTAAAATCGCTCTCAACTTCTACTTCTGATTCATGAACTCATAAAAAAAGACCTGCCACACGGCGGGTCTTTTTTTTATGACCCGGAGGCTTTAAAAAAAGTACCCACTGTCCTGAACATAAGGACAAAATCCTTTTCAAGGCTCCAGCTATCTATATACTGCAGATCAAGCTGCATCCACTTGTCGAATTTAATCTGGTTTCTGTTGGGAGCAACCTGCCAGCTGCATGTTATGCCCGGATTAACTGAGAGACGCCTTACCTGCCATGGTTCATATTTCTCCACCTCTGAAGGCAAAGGAGGCCTTGGTCCTATAAGTGACATCTCGCCCCTGAGAACATTAATAAACTGAGGCACCTCGTCAAGGCCAACGCGCCGTATAATCTTCCCAATGCGTGTGATACGTATATCATTCTTTATCTTAAAGGCAGGGCCATCAGCCTCATTCTGACTTTTTAACTGCTCCAGCATCTGCTCGGCATCAACCCGCATTGTTCTGAATTTCAGCAGCATAAAATGACGACCACGCCGCCCAACCCTCTTCTGTCTGAAAAAAACAGGCCCCTTTGAATCTACCTTAATTGCTACGGCTATTGCTATTATTACCGGAAAAAGCATCACCAAAGCTATAAGAGAGATATAATAATCACTCATCTTCTTTACTATCAGAGCCAGCTTACCTGAATCATTATCCACCAGAGAGAGAAAAGGAGTTCCATTTGCAGGCTTCAGCTCACTCAGATGCTCCTCAAAAATTGGCATCTCAGTCTGGGTGCGCAGTATTACTCCAATTTCATTACATATTGAAATCAAACCATGGTATTCTTCATTTGTTATTGAAGACTTAAAAAGAAAGACCTCGTCAATCACATTCTCATCAAGGATGCTACGGACATTCTTACCCGTAGAAAATATCTGTGTCAGATTCTTATACCGCAATGCTATCAGCAAAGACTCAGTCTGTATAGCAGCTATTCTTATTCCATGTTGTCGTGCAGTGAGAATCTCATCTATCAGAGGTTCATATCCTGCATCAGTTATGACAAGAACATTCTGGACATCGTACCCCCTTGTTCTTATTACTCTGAATAGCTTATAGACATAAGCCTTCAGCGTAAACATTACGAAAAAGCCCAGAAAGCTGTATATGATCAGGAAGAGCAGCGGAAGTGAATCTATCCAGAAAAGATATTTGATGCCAATCAGTAAGACCATATTCAGAAAATGGAGCTTCCCACACCTGAAGAAAAGCGAACGGTAACGGTGTACCCTTGGTATGCCGTTAAAAGAATGAACAGAAGAGATAAAAATCCATGAAAGTATTGAGACAGCAAGTGCAAAATACATCTCTAACGGAGGCATCTCCCATGAAGCATCAATGAAATACTGGTATAACAGTGATGACAGGCCAATTAATATAAAGAGGAGCGTGATTTCAAAAATCTTGACAACCAGTTTAACAGCCCTGTTCTTTCTCCTGTGTCTTTGTCCTTCCTTCCCAACCATAGCTGCAAATATTTACCTATAAGAGATCAGACACTCTCTTAAAGCTATTTTAGCCTCACATTTAAATCTCCCCTACAAAAAATAAGCTCTAAGTAAGTACCAGATGATTGCCCTCAGAAAGTCAATGCAATTTAAACCCCTTTTTTAGTTAAAGGATATCATAGCTTATGGTTTTGATAAAACAGAGCTTCTTTTTGACTAAAAGGTAAAATTAATTGACAAAATTAAATTTACGTCTATTTACCTGTTTATCAATACATTAAAAACACTACAACTGCTTTAAATCTCACTGGCATTGATGTAGAAATTGTTATCAGTTACAAATGAAGATACAGGAACTTTAAAGGAGAGAGATTGCCAGTCAGTCAAAGGATAAATAAAAATCTCCTGGTCATTTACAAATACCCGCACAGGCATATTAAATCCATCAATGCAGTTTGTCCATCTGAAAGAGATATTATTTTTATCTGTTTTATATTCAAGAACTGGGATGCGTATATCTCTTAGATACTGATCAAAGAAAGCGGAGAGATCAAGGCCTGTCTTTTGGGCAAGATACTCTTCTATCTCGCTTCCTGAGACAGTCTGGTGATAGAAATCCTCATTCATACTCCTGAGCAGCGATCTCCACTTAATGTCATCATTGACAATCTGACGCAATGTATGGAGCATATTACTACCCTTGTAATACATATCTCCGGAACCGGCTGAATTGACATCATATTTACCAACAACAGGAATGTCATTAAGAATATTACGGCGTGTTCCACGCACATAATCATATCCCGCATCTCTGCCATAAAAATATTCAATATAGAGGCATTCAGAGTAGCTGGTAAAGCTCTCATGGACCCACATATCCGCAATGTCACGGTAGGTAATGCTGTTTGCAAACCATTCATGACCCGATTCATGGACAATAATATAATCAAACTCCTTCCCCCATCCAGTGCCACTAAGGTCCATCCCCATATAACCATTGCGAAACCCGTTGCCATAGGTCACACAGCTCTGATGTTCCATCCCCAGGTACGGTACCTGGACAAGTTTATAGCTGTCTCCATAAAAAGGATAAGGACCAAACCAGTACTCAAAAGCTTCAAGCATCTTCTTAGCCTGTGAGAAATGATTTACTGCTTTTTCAAGATCATATTCCAGCACCCAGTAATCACAGTCAAGCTTCCCCTTCTCCCCCATATAATCTTCATGGAAATGAGTATATTTCCCAATGCTTAAATTCACACAATAGTTACTTATCGGGTTTGATACGAACCAGTGATATGTGGTTGTATTATTATCATTAATATTAGACTCACGCAGGCGGCCGTTTGAGACTTCAACAAGTCCTGTTGGAACAGTAACAGATATAAGCATGCTGTCAGGCTCATCATACATATGATCTTTGCATGGCCACCAGAGACTTGCGCCATCACCCTGGCATGCTGATGCTATATAAAAATTCCCTTTTCTGTCTTTTCTCCATGTAATACCGCCTTCCCATGGTGCACGTACTGCTTCACGAGGCGATCCTTCATATGTTACTGTTATGGAATACCTCTTACCCTGCCGCTGTTTCTCGGCCAGCTCAATATGATAGAGATTGCCTTCCCGCGTCATTTTCAGGGCTCTTCCATTCTGCTCTGCGCTCAACAGATTCAATGGTTCCTGAAGGTCTATCTGCATAACCTTACCAGGCTTCAGAACAGTATAGAAGATTGTATTACTTCCTTCTATTAATCTTGCTTCAGGGTCAACCGCAATATCCAGGTGGTAATAATTAAGGTCCCACCATTCCCGTTCGGCTGTTATTGAGCCCCGTAATGTATCCTGATGTGTAAACTGCCTATCCTGGCTGTGGAGTGACGAGAGTGTGATATAAATCAATATCACAGTTAAAGCAGACTTTTTCATAATCAGATAGCTCTAAATTCAATAATGCCTTAATAAAACAACAGCAGAAGAGAACTCTATAAACTTATCCCAAGAAGCTTGTTTCTGACAAGCAGGCATGCTCCCATCACCCCTGCACGCTCCCCGAGTGAGGAGACCCGTATCTCAGTATCACTGTTAAGTATGCTTATAGAATACTTGTTTATAGCACTCTTTATTGGAAGAAACACATAATCACCTGTAGCTGAAATACTTCCCCCAAGGATAATGAGTTCAGGATTAAAGATATTGATAAGCAGGGCAATGCCTCTTCCCAGCTTCTCTCCTATCTCACCCAGCAGCTCTATGGCCAGCGTATCGTCCTCTTTTGCAGCATTAATTATATCATCAAGCTGAATCTCTTCTGTTTTTTTCACCCTTCTTGTTACAATGCTTGTTGATCCCTCATTAAGTCGTTGCCTGAACTTCTTCACGAGTGTATTGCCGGATGCTTCCGTCTCCAGACATCCTTTTTTCCCGCAATGACAAAGGATCTCATTACCAAACAGGGGTATGTGCCCAAACTCACCGGAGAAACCTGTCTTTCCATAATAAAGCTTTCCTCCTATCATCATCCCCAGACCAATACCATGATCAATGTTAATGAATAACACATTTTTTTCATCAGTAACACATCCGCTCGAGAATTCGCCATATGCCATCGCACGTGAATCGTTTTCAAGATAGGTGGTTATCCCTGTCTTATTTTCTATCACAGTGCTGAGGGGAGTTTCACTGAAATAATAATAGCTGTAACTGTATCCGGTTCTGTAGTTTATCCTGCCCGAGAGATTAATGCCACAGCCAAGTACCTTTTTGGAGTCTATCTGAAGTGACGAAATAAAATCATTAATTATACGGCAAAGACTCTCCAGAGATTCCTCAGTATTATCAAGATCAAAAGGTATCTTCTCTGAGATATTTATAAGATCTTTCTGAAAATTAATAAGTCCGATATTGATATAATTCCTCTTTACCTCTACTCCGAGAAAAAAGGCAGAGTTAGGAGAAAGGCCGTATAAATTAGGACGCCGGCCCACATTTGAGCCTATCTTTCCATAATCTTTCACCAACTCGGCCTCTATCAACTCACTAACAATCTCATTTATCTTAGGCGTACTTATCTTCAAAATTTTGCTTAGATCATTCAAAGTCGCATTTCCGGTATTTGCAAAATGCCCAAGTATCTTCTTCTTTAAGCTCAGGTTTTTATAAGCTACACCTTCCAGTTTATTGTTCCTTAACTGTTCAAAAATATTATTCTTAGATGTCATGACAGAAAATTCGTGTTTTCATCCGGCAAATATCCAAAAAAAAAGCTTTGATCAAACATTTTTCTTGCATTTGAGTATTTTTTTTAATTCTTTTAGGCAAATTTTTTATTATTGAATTTGTCTTTAGCTAATTTTTATTTTAATTAATCATTCCGGATCGCATTTTGAAAAATATCCGGATAATGAACATCAAATATATTGTACTAAAATACTGATACTTAACCAAAGAAAAAAAGATATCCTGATATGAACAGACTTTTTTCAGACAGACGCAATTTTCTAAAGAAGACGACACTGGGGATAGCAGGAGCCGTCGGAGCATCAAGCATTATCTCATGTAAGAGAGACAACGGAGCGATGGCATCTGTGGCAACAGTGTCATCGTCATACAATGACTCTGATTTCAGTTCCAAAGGCGCATTCCAGGGGATGCCGATAAAGGCAACATTTATTGATGAAGTAAGCTGGGATATCCCTCATCAGAACTGGGGTGTCAGAGAGTGGGACATTGATTTTGCCTCAATGAAAAAGATGGGAATAAACACCGTGGTAATGATCAGAGCCGGGCTGGGGTGGTGGATCGCAGGGCCGTTTGAATCGATACTGAAGGGGGAGGATGTTTATTACCCTCCTGTTGACCTCCCTGAATTGTTCCTAACCCTTGCCGATAAACATGGGCTTGACTTTTATTTTGGAATGTATGACTCAGGTCGTTATTGGCTCTCAGGTGACTTCATGAAGGAGATTGACCTGAATATTGCCCTTATTGACGAAGTATGGAAGCGCTATGGCCATCACAGCTCTTTCCGTGGATGGTACCTGTCACAGGAGATAAGCCGCAGAACAAAACAGATGAGCAAAGTATATGCTGAGGTAGGCAAACACGCCAAGGAGGTATCCGGAAACCTCACTACACTAATATCTCCTTATATCCATGGAGTAAAAACAGACCAGGTTATGGCAGGTGACAAGGCCCTCTCAACCTCGGAACATGAAGCAGAATGGAATGAGATACTATCCAATGTTCAGGGAGCAGTTGATATCCTTGCCTTTCAGGACGGACAGGTAGACTACCATGAACTGCCTGACTACCTTGCAGTGAACAAAAAACTGGCTGATAAATACGGAATGCGTTGTTGGACAAATATAGAATCATTCGATCGTGATATGCCAATACGATTCCTGCCAATCAAATGGGAGAAACTTCTGCTTAAACTCGAAGCTGCACGAAAAGCCGGAATGGAAAACGCTATCACTTTCGAATTCTCACATTTTATGAGCCCGAATTCAGCTTACCTCCAGGCCGGTCATCTTTACAACAGATACTGCCAACATTTCGGAATTAAAGGCTAATTACCCACTAATATGATTATTTATCTGAGATAAATTATCAACAATTACAAATTATTTTTTTAATTAAATTATAATTTACTAATTTATTTTTATTTTTGTCTCATCCTTGCAGAGCTGAAAAGTTTTAAAGGAGACTAAAACGACCTAAATGAAGAAACGAGAAGAG
>QKCK01000139.1 GCA_003245695.1 Bacteroidota bacterium
ATACTACTGATGTCACTGCTTCCCTCTTTTAACATAATGGTTAGCGGACAGCAGCAAGAATCTGACTCACTGAAGCTATACCTGATGCTGGCAGCAAAAAACAGCCCTGTCATCTTACAGTCGCTCAGCCAATACAAGGCGGCGCTGGAGAAGGTGACACAGGCTGGCACACTGAACGACCCTGAGCTTAACCTCGACTATTTCCTCAGCCCTATGGAGATAGCCTCCGGGAAACAGATAGGTAACATCAGCATTATGCAGATGTTCCCATGGTTTGGGGTAAACAAAGCCGCCAGAGATGAAATGGCTCAGATGGCTATGGCTGAATATGAGTCGCTTCAGGGAGTGAAACTGAAACTATTCTATCAGATACGTGAGACATGGTACCGGCTTTATGAAATAAAAGAGGATATCCTGATATCATCAAAAAGCCTTGAGATACTAAAAACGATGGAACGGATAACAGAGGCGAGATTAAAGAGCGGAGAGTCATTGGTGAAAGGAGATATGATGAATGAACAGGCAGGTGCAACACCTCTGGCAGATCTGTACAGGATTAAAATTGAGATCGGTGGAATGGAAGATAAGATACTCACACTCCAGACACGCCAACGTACACTGATTGCAACATTCAACAGTTATATCAACAGACCATCCCTCACTGATGTCTTTGTACCTGACACCATGGAGGCAGGCCTCCTCTCCCTTACCAGGGAGGCAATGCACGACACTATAATGAAAAACAACCCTGCCATTAATATTATAAATGACAGGAAAGAGTCTCTTGAGGCCAGGGGTGAAATGATAAGACGAATGGGCTATCCTATGGTGGGAATTGGTGTCGGTTATTCAGTAATTGGAAGCAGCAAAATGTCTTCATCGGAGATGAATGGAAAAGATATGATAATGCCTATGGCTAGTATCACTCTGCCGATATATAGAAAAAAATACCAGGCAATGAGCAGGGAGACAGAGTATCTGAAGAGCTCAGCTGATTATTCACTTGAAACCGTTTCGAACGCCCTTGAAGTAGAATATTATAGTGCCCTGCAACAATATGAGGATGCCAGACGGCGGTTAACCCTTTATTCCGATCAGATCTCGCTGTCACATAAGATACTATCGATAAAACTAAGCGCTTTCTCTTCGGCAGGCTCGGGTCTGAGTGATGTATTGCAGGTCATCAGCGCGACTCTTGACCTTGAAATGTCATATCTGAAAGCTGTGACTGACTGTAACATAGCCATTGCTAAGATGAATGAGCTAATGGCATCAGAAAACCTGTAAAATACTGAAATGATGAAAAAATTATTAAAAAACAGATACTTTGTGCTGCCTCTTTCAGTTGCCGGGGGTATACTGATAGGATGGCTGCTGTTTCACCCGCATACAGGGTCAACAGTTACCAATGTTACTGAGAGCCATAATGATAATGTGACTGATGAGGTATGGACCTGTTCCATGCATCCGCAGATTAAGCTGCCAGAACCAGGTAAATGCCCTATATGTGGCATGAATCTTATTCCCCTGACACAGGCCTCAGGCTATGCCAACACCGATGCCATACATATGACAAGGGAAGCAGCAGAGCTTGCCAATGTAAATACCTCGGTAGTGAGTCGGCAAAGAGCAGTTAAAAACATAAGGCTGTATGGAAAAGTAGCCACTGATGAACGTCTTATACAGAGCCAGATAGCACAGGTGCCCGGTCGTATTGAGACCCTCATGGTAAACTTCACCGGCGAGACCGTTAAAAAGGGACAACCGCTGGCTGTTATCTACTCTCCGGGGCTGGTGACAGCACAGCAGGAGTTAATTGAGGCCGCCAGAACAAAAAGTGATAACCCTGAAATATACGAGGCTGCAAAAGAAAGGATGAGACAATGGAAACTGAGCGATGAACAGATAGAATCAATTGAGGAATCATCGGTAGTGCAGAGTAATCTGACAATTCTCTCCGGCACATCAGGAATCATAACAGAGAAAAAGATCAACATAGGTGATTATGTATCAAGAGGCGAAGTGCTTTTCGAAGTAGCTGATCTGTCATCACTGTGGATAACATTTGATACTTATGAAACCGATCTGCAGTTTCTTAAAACAGGTGACAGAATAGACTTCACTATTGAAGCTCTTCCGGGTGAGAGTTTCAGTGGCAGGATATCGTTCATTGACCCTGTAATTGATCCAGTAACACGTGTTGCAAGAGTAAGGATCGACGCCGGCAATACAAACGGAAGATTAAAACCCGGGATGTTTGCCACAGGTACAGTGACATCGGAGTTAGGTGATTATAAAAACTCTCTTGTGATACCGGCCACGGCAGTGCTATGGACAGGCAAACGGTCGGTGGTTTACGTTAAAGACCCCGGATCAGATGATCCTCTGTTTCAACTGAGAGAGATAATACTAGGCCCGGCATTGGGAGATAATTATGTGGTATCTGACGGTCTTTCTGAAGGTGAAGTGATAGTTACTGAAGGTGCATTTAGCGTTGATGCCGCAGCACAGCTTGAAGGAAAGAGAAGCATGATGAATATCCCCGCTGAGAAAACAGGTACGGCTGACCCTTTAAGTTACAATGCTAAAAAACCTGCTCCTGATACCGATTTCATGAGAGACATTTCGAATCTTTATGAACAATATATCGTTTTGAAAAATGACTTTGTAGGCAGCAACCCTGAAAAGGTAACAAAAGAGGCACAGAGACTCTTAGTGACAATAAAGGGTATAAAGACTCAGGATATTGACGGTGATTTACAGAAAGAATGGCGAGGCTATTCTACTGTTCTTATTAAACAGGCTGAAGCTATTGCCTCTTACGATGACATAAAAAAACAACGGGCATCATTTGTTCTCTTCAATGATACCTTCTATAAAGTTATAAAAGCCTTTGGGATCAATGACCGCACGGTTTATTACCAGTTCTGTCCCATGGCCAACGATGGTAAAGGTGCTTATTGGCTCAGCGAGACGGAGGGCATAAGAAATCCTTATTATGGCGATGAGATGCTCACCTGCGGAGAGGTCAGGGAGGTAATAAGATAGATATCTGTACTATACAGATGATATAACTGCTGTTTTTAAACAAATCACCCGGAGTTAATATAATTTTTTAACCCCGGGTGTTGTTTTAATATTATTTTCATTATTTTTGTGCAGTATTGCCAAACGAAGTGAGAAAGCAAGCAGACATATCACAAAAGTACACGCAGCCAGGGAACAATCCGGGTCTGTTCGTGACATCAGTGTCTGCAGGCAATATTTCCGGGACCTCCACATCAACAACATCCACATCAACTCCCTGACGGGAGTTAGCGTATTCATATTAGCCATTGTGTGGGTTAAGCCCGCAAACCGGAAAAGAGCCGGAAAGAAAAGATTGTGTCTCACTTTCAATAATAAAACAATGATAAATTTTTCAAATCATGATGGCATATTCGCTGAGAATGCCAAAATCATAAAGGCGGAGTCACTGCCCGATGAGGGAAGCGAGAAAAGGAGCTACCGACAGGCAAATAATTATATCAGAACAGTAAATCTCTTTATTGTTGGTACAGGTAACGTAGGGAGCGCACTGGTGGAACAGTTGCAGTTACAATCATCAT
The DNA here is from genome assembly GCA_003245695.1 of Bacteroidota bacterium. Classification (GTDB taxonomy): domain Bacteria; phylum Bacteroidota; class Bacteroidia; order Bacteroidales; family VadinHA17; genus SR-FBR-E99. Next base: position 3,609 of record QKCK01000139.1, read on the forward strand.
TTTTTATACGTGAGTTCGGTATTGACTTTAAGATAACCGGCCTGGCAAACAGTCGCCGGATGTATATAAGCAGAAGTGGCATAAGGAGCCACGACTGGAAAAACATTCTTATGGCTTCTGTCCGTGATACAAATATTGACCGTTTCACTGATGAGATGATATCAATGAATCTGCCCTCAGCAATATTTATTGACAACACTGCCAGCGAAGGTGTGAGTAATATATACAAAAAGGTGCTTTCAGCCGGCATCTCTGTTGTAACGTGCAATAAACTGGCTGCCTCCTCTGACTTTAAGAACTATGAGGAACTGAAAAAGACAGCTGTAAGAAAGGGTATTCATTTCAGGTTTGAGAGTAATGTGGGAGCCGGATTGCCTATTATACAGACTATTAACAACCTTGTTCGAACTGGCGATCATATTAACCGCATTGAGGCCGTTGTCTCTGGCAGCCTGAACTTCATCCTTAACTCTTTCTGTGATGGCATGTTATTCAGTGATGCTGTGATAAAGGCCATGGATGAGGGATATACCGAACCTGATCCGCTGATAGATCTGAGAGGGACAGATGTAGCACGTAAACTGCTTATTCTTGTCAGAGAGTCAGGGATGAAGCTTGAAGCCTCTGAGATAGTAGCAGATAACATTTTCCCCGGCAGACTGCCTGAGAAATATGAGCCTGAAAACTTTCACCGGCAGATCAAGGAAATGGATTGTCATTTTGAAAAGATTAGGGATAATATACGTAAATTTAAACACAAAATCAGGGTGATAGCCTCTTATGAAGATGGCAGGGCAGAGATAGCGCTAAGGGAGGTAGATATGTCACACCCGTTTTATAACCTGGAAGGCAATGATAATGTTGTGTCATTACTTACAAGCCGTTATCCCTCACGCCCTATGATAATAAAAGGCGCAGGCGCAGGTGCTGACGTAACGGCATCAGGTATTTTTTCTGATTTATTGTCAATAGTAAACAGGTGAATTGATGGGGCAAAGAGTAAGAGTTAAAGCACCGGCAACACTGTCAAACCTCAACTGTGGGTTTGATGTATTGGGTATGGCTATAGATGAGCCCTATGATGTGGTGGAGATGGAGTTGACAGATACTCCTTATGTTGAGATTACCGGTATTACAGGCTGCGCCACACTGAGTACCGATTCTGAAAAAAACGTTGTAGGCCCTGTATTGAAAAAAATGATTGAGGCCTCAGGGAGAGCTATAGGGTTTAAAGTGAAAATCGAAAAGGGGATTAATCCGGGCAGTGGCATCGGATCGAGT
>QKCK01000084.1 GCA_003245695.1 Bacteroidota bacterium
AAGGCAAAGTTGTAGACAGAAACAACGAGCCGATGACCGGTGCAACTATATCAGTTAAAGGAACATCAACAGGGGCGCTCGCCGATGCTGATGGCAGCTTTTCAATGACTGTACCTGATGCCAATGCTGTATTGGTAGTATCATATATAGGGTACAGGCAGAAAGAGGTAGCACTGGAAGGCAGAACCTACATTGAGATCACTCTTGATGAGGAGACTGTAAAAATTAACGAAGTGGTGATAGTGGGGTATGGCACACAAAAACGTGCAAGTGTAACAGGTGCTGTATCACAGGTACAGGGGAAAGACCTTCTGAGGTCTCCTGTTGGTAATATCACAAACTCTCTTGGAGGATTAATACCAGGCGTTGTTTCACTTCAGCTATCCGGTCAGCCAGGATCAGACGGTGCTAGTCTACTGGTACGCGGAGCAGGAGCAAAATATATAGTTGATGGAGTAGAAAGGTCCATCTCTGAAATTGATCCCAATGAAATTGCCTCTGTATCAGTACTCAAAGACGCTTCATCAGCTGCTGTTTATGGTCTTGATGCAAATGCTGTTGTTATTGTAACAACAAAGCGTGGTAATGAATCTCCTTCATCAATAACATTCACCGGAAGTTATGGTATCAGCACAAATGCTGTCATGCTTGAGATGCTTGACGGACCTGAATATGCTTACTGGTATAACAAAGCCCGTGAAATGGATGGTGACGCACCTGTCTTCTCAGCTGAACACGTGGCAAAGATGCTGAACAATGACCCTACTGACGGCTGGGGAAATACAGACTGGTACAGCAAGACTTTTGGAGTTGGCTCAACTACACACTATAATGTGAACGTGACTGGAGGTACAGAAAAGATTAAATACTTTGTATCACTTGGCGACTTTCAGCAGAAAGGTAATGTTAACGGCTTTACTTATAACCGCATCAACCTCAGATCAAACATTGACGCTTCAGTGTCAGACAACCTGAAAGTTTCATTTGACATATCAGGAAGAATTGAAGACAGGAAACGGCCTGGATATTCTGCCAGTCCTGACGACTGGAACAACATACCTCAGCAGGCAATGAGGGCACTGCCCTTCGTGCCTGAAACAATGAACGGCAAGCCAATATCAACCAGAACTGCCAGTTCATATGTTAACCCGCTGGCTGCTTCAGAACTTACAGGATACAATAATAACAAGACCAGTATTCTACAAACAAATATGGCCTTGGATTATAAAATCCCCTTCATTGAGGGTCTTAGTGCTAAATTCATGACAGCTTATGACATCTCCTATCAGACATCAAAAGCTTTCTCCACGCCATATTATACATATGTTGCAAGTGCTCCTACATCAACATCAGGAGACATAAGTTATGTATATACTTATGATGCCAGAGGCACAAACACCTCTCTTACTGAAGGACTGGGACATTATACTCATCTCACAACTAATACCAGTTTAAAGTATGACAGGCGTTTCGGAAAACATAACATTTCTGCACTGGCACTGTTGGAAACCATCAACAGAAAAGGGAATAACTTTGCTGCCACTGGCTATGGGTTTGATCTGTATGAGCTTGATGAGTTGGAATTTGCAACCCTTACCAGTCAGTCGAGACTTTATGGCGGTAGTTATGAGCAGAAGAATGCAGGTCTTTTAGGCAGGGTAACCTACGATTACAATCAGAAGTATCTTGCTGAAGTAAGTGTAAGACGCGATGGAAGCTATGTTTTCAGTGGCATGGGCAAACGCTGGTCTACTTTCCCTGCAGCATCAATAGGCTGGAGAATATCTGAAGAAGACTGGTTCAGAAACTCAGTTAATTTTGTTGACAACCTGAAGATCAGGGCTGGTATCGGATTAACCGGAACAACAGAGATATCTCCCTATTATTATCTTAACACACTCTCATTCCTTGCCAACTCATCAGGTACCAAAATACCTGCAGTTGTAATAGGAGGAAGTGCTCAGAACGGACTTATAACATCAAGACCTGCAAACCTGGATCTTACCTGGGCTAAAACACTTCAGTACAACCTTGGATTTGACGCTTCTCTCTGGAGAGGACTGCTCGGTGTCGAGTTTGACGTATTCTATAAATATAAATATGATATGTTGAGTTCAGTTTCAGCTACATATCCTGACTCATATGGAGGGTACGTACCTGGCTATACAAACAACAACAAGCAGGACCACAAAGGCTTTGAGGTTATCTTAACTCATGATAACAAAATAGGTAAATTCTCATACAGAGTTTCTGCAAACGGAACCTACACAAAACGCAGATGGCTCAAATACTCTGACTCAGCAAACACCCCTGACTGGCTGAAATTAACAGGCAAAGAGGTTGGCTCTCAGGTTGGTTTTATCGACCAGGGTCTGTTCCAGAGCCAGGAGGATATTAACAACTCTCCATTGATAGTAGGAAAAGATGTTCGCGTTGGTGATATCAAGTACCTTGACAGAAACGGTGATGGCAAAATATCGTATGAACAGGATCGCGGATATATAGGAAAGTCGTCTTATCCGAAGTTTATCGGAGGGATTTCATTCTCATGCAACTGGAATGGCTTTGATGCTTCATTCCTTATACAGGGTGCTCTTGGTCGTGATGTGGCGCTTACTGGTGTATACAGTTCAGGCATAATGGATAATACCCAAATGACAAAGCCATTCTATCATGGTGGCAACTCACCAAAATATCTTGTTGAGAACTCATGGAGAGAGGATAATACTGATGCAGAGTTTCCACGCCTTGCAGTAGTTACAGCCAGTTCGAATAATGCATTCTCATCAACATTCTGGTACAGAAATGGTGACTATGCACGTCTGAAGAATTTACAGATAGGCTATTCTTTCCCAGTCAATATGATAAAGAGGACTGGCATCCAGACTCTCAGAGTCTATGCAGAAGGACAAAACCTGCTTACAATAAGTGGGTTGACAAAATACAACATTGACCCGGAACAACCAGGTGTATCAAACGGATACTATCCACAGCAAAGGATTATTTCACTGGGTTTGAAAATTGTTCTTTAACCGCTAACATTTAATGTAATATGAAATACAATATATTAAAAATCACACTGTTTTGTTCACTGGTGGGTCTGGCAAGCTGCGAAGGCTTCCTTGACACTGCTCCAACTGACAGGATATCCGACAAGGTTGTCTGGGAGAACAAGGCAAATGTTACATTGTATATCAATGGCTTCTATCCGTATCTTGACAGATACAGTAACTTCGGAACTTCACAGTTCAATGGCAGCCTCACTGAAGGGCTGACTGAAACGCTCAAATACGGATCTTATGTCCCTGGGTCCAAGGCTGGTGATGCAAACAATTACGCATTCACTCCTGAAACAATGTCGCCCAGTGGAAACCTACTGGGAACATGGGGAACAACATATGAACGTATCCGCAGAGTAAATGAGTTCCTCGTTGGACTCTATAATTACTCACAGTTAAGCGATGAAGACAACCTGCTCTTTGAAGGACAGGCCCGTTTCTTCCGTGCTTTCCTCTACTTTCAGCTTGCCAAACGTCATGGCGGAGTAATCCTCTATACAGATATGAATTTGGAGAAGAACAAAGACCGTTCTTCAGCTGAGGAGACATGGAATCTCATTGCCAACGATCTTGACTTTGCTGCACAGGCACTACCTGAAGAGTGGGGCAGTAGTGACTTCGGAAGAGTAACAAAGGGTGCTGCTTTTGCATTGAAGTCAAGAGCAATGCTCTATGCTGAGAGATGGGAAGATGCCAAAGTTGCAGCCGACTCTGTTATTGCGCTAAATCTCTACTCTCTCACAAACAAGTATGAAGATGCTTATGCCGGTGGTAATTCAGAGTCTATTCTTGAATATGACTATCTGGTAACAGGCCCGAACCACACCTTTGATAAAGACTATGCTACTTATGGCGAGATTGAAAACCAGGGCGGCAGCGGTACTCCTACACAGGATATGGTTGAAGAGTATGAAGCAGCAACAGGTGGCCAGGTAGACTGGAGCCCATGGCATGTTGATGGTGGCACTACTGTTACTCCTCCTTATGCCAGCCTTGACCCACGTTTCAAAGCAACTGTAATATACAACGGTTCTGTCTGGATGGGTAAAACCATGGAGAACTGCGTTGACGGTACAAATGGCAAATACATGGGCTACCGCGAAGATACCTATACCAAGGGAAGAACAGTTACTGGCTACTACCTGAAAAAATACCGCGATGAAAGCCACACTGACCTGGTGACATACCTAAGTACACACAACTGGGTTGAACTACGTATGGCAGAGGTATATCTCAATCGTGCAGAAGCGTTGTATATGTTAAACAAACCGGGTCTTGCCCTGAATGACATCAACACTGTCCGCAACAGAAACGGTTATGGTCTTCCGATACTGTCAGGTCTTACAGGCCAGGATCTCTTTGATGCACTCAGGCATGAACGTAAGATAGAGCTTGCCTATGAAGGACATCTCTACTGGGATATGCGTCGCTGGAAGCTGGCACATACTGAATATAATAACTACCGTGTCCATGGTATGAAAATCACCAAGGCTGCCGGTGGCTATAACTTCGAATATGTCGACTGTGACCTCCAGGACAGGAAGTTCCTTGAAAAAACATACGTCTTCCCTGTGCCATATAGTGAGTTAGCCAATAACTCTGCCATTGAACAATATGACGAATGGAAATAATAAAGAAATGACTATGAAAAAATATATTTTCGCATCAGCTTTTCTGGCACTGCTTTTTGCAATATATGCGTGCCATAAACCCGATGAGCTGCTTCCTTCCGTTTCACGTGACGGGATAAACAGCATCACAGCCAAATTTGAAGATGGAACCGGCGAGTTTTCCGGCCAGATAACTGAAGGTAGTAAC
>QKCK01000345.1 GCA_003245695.1 Bacteroidota bacterium
ATATCCTTTGAAGATTAATCCGGTTTTTTTCACTCATTCGAAATCTTATACTAGGTCTTCAAGCGAGTTCCTTATCTCGCCTGTATGCTACTTCATTCATCTTTTCAAAGAACTTCCCTCTTTCATTTCTTTTGGGACGACAAAATTAACGCTTCCTGTTTTACTCACCAAATATTTTTCAATATTTTTTTTCAAATCCGGTTTATCGCTCTTCACCATAAACTCTCCCTCTCAGGAAGCATTCAATCTTATCAATGAACCAAAATCAATCTAAAAGCGGGTGCAAATATAGAGGCATTTTTTTAATTGACAAGTGCCTTCGTGAAATTTATTTCATTTTTTTTTGCCACTTCTCATTATCCTTTTGTTATTGAACTACTTATTCTGAAAAAATATTTTCATTTTTATGTTACATCCCCTCTCTTCCCTGTTTTAACAATCTTTTAAAGATTTTATTTGACAGAATTTGAATAACTTCACACCATTAAAATCCCTTTATGTCAAACATTGTAATTATACCCACCTACAACGAGAAGGAGAACATAACAGAAATGGTGAAAGCAATTTCAGAGCTGCCAGTATCATTTGACCTTCTTATCATTGATGATAACTCTCCCGACGGAACCGGAACAATAGTGAAATCACTCCAGCAATATTATCCCAACCTCTTTATCATCGAACGTGAAGGGAAACTGGGGCTTGGTACAGCATATATTGAGGGTTTTAACTGGGCGCTTGAACATAAATACGATTATATCTTTGAGATGGACGCAGATTTCTCCCACAATCCTGAAGACCTGGTAAGACTCTACTATACCTGCGCAGAAGATGGTGCTGACCTGGCAATAGGCTCAAGATACATCTCAGGCGTAAATGTAGTGAACTGGCCACTGGGAAGAGTACTTATGTCTTACTGCGCCTCTATATATGTGAGACTGGTCACCGGAATGAGAATAAAGGATACTACTGCCGGTTTCAAATGTTACCGCAGTGACGTAATACGTAATATTAAACCCGGTCACATTAGGGCAGTGGGTTACGGCTTCCAGATTGAGATGAAGTTCACTGCCTGGAAACTGGGATATAAGATCGTTGAGGTACCTATTGTCTTTACCGACAGAAAAGCCGGAATATCAAAGATGTCTGGCGGCATATTCAATGAAGCTTTCTGGGGAGTATTAGGTATGAAACTACGAAGCCTTTTTACAAAATATGAAAGAGTGTAACCTCTTAAATCTATAAATAAAACTATCTGTCATGGATACCCTTCTTATCAGAAACGCGTCAGTGGTAAATGAAGGCACAATATCATTGCTTGATATTCTAATAGAAGGTGACCTTATTGTCAGGATCATTCCGGCAGGCAGGGTTACAGACCTTGCCGGTGCGAAAGTGATTGATGCTTCCGGAATGTACCTCTTCCCCGGCATCATTGATGATCATGTTCATTTCAGAGACCCGGGGCTGACTCACAAAGCTGAAATAGCAACTGAGAGTGCCGCTGCAGCTGCAGGTGGAATCACCTCTTTTATGGATATGCCTAACACTATCCCCCAGACAACCTCTCTTAATGAGCTGGAAAAGAAAAACAACATTGCCGCTGCTGCCTCTTTTGTTAATTATGCCTTCTACCTCGGAGCCACTAATGATAATATTACAGAGCTACGCAAGGCCGACCCTTCCCAGGTGTGCGGCATCAAAGTCTTCATGGGCGCCTCCACCGGTAATATGCTTGTAGATAACTCATCATCACTGAATGACATTTTCAGCATCAAAAAGATACCCGTTGTATGTCATTGCGAGGATGAAACAATAATCAAAGAGAACATGATTGCCTACCGGGAAGAGTATGGCGATGAACTCAACCCTTCATTTCATCCGCTTATCAGGAGCAGACAGGCGTGCATCACCTCAACATCCAGGGCCATAGAACTTGCCAGAGCTCTTGGCACAAGAATGCACCTTCTTCATCTGACAACTGCCGAAGAGGCTGAGCTCCTTGAACCTTCTCTCTCTGCCCAACAGAAGAAGATCACTGCCGAGGTTTGCATAAGCCATCTTTGGTATGATGACTCCTCTTATGACTCATTGGGAAACCTCATCAAATGCAATCCGGCTATCAAACAGAGCCGCGACAGGGAGAGGCTCAGAAGAGCACTCAGAGAAGGACAGATCGATGTCGTTGCAACAGACCATGCTCCTCACTCCCTGGAAGAAAAATCAGCTCCTTATCTCAGTGCACCGTCAGGTATTCCTATGATACAACACTCATTGAATGTTATGATGGAACTTTACCGTCAGGGAGAGATCACCCTGGAGCTGATTGCCCAGAAAATGTGTCATAATCCGGCTGTCATTTTCAACATCAAAGACCGCGGATTCATTCGCGAAGGATACAAAGCTGACATTGTGATTGTTAATCCGGGATTGTCGTGGGAGGTATCAGATGAAAACCTGATTTATAAATGCGGGTGGTCTCCTCTTACAGGAACTACCTTCAGCAGTTGTGTTGATACTACGATTGTCAACGGAACCATTGTCTATGAAAAAGGCAAAATGACAGGAAAAAAGCCCGGCGAAAAATTATTGTTCCAAAGATAAAAACAGAGTCATGAAAAACTTCATCCTACTGGTTGTCATCGCCTTATCATTTGCAGGATGCTGTAATGATAAAGGTGTTAAGGATACCACAACAAAAACTGTGAGGGATACAAAAACTGACGGTCTTATCAGGGTAGCTGATAACATTATCACAGAAGTGATTGTAAGGCCTGATAGTGATGGCGACCCATGGGAAACCGAAAAAGTGGCCGGGTATAATGGCAGTGAGATGGTCTCAGATATTTTCAAAAAGATTTATGATGGCACCCTGACTGTTAAAGACACTCACACCGGGGAAGCCCTGACAGTTGATGAAGTAAAAAGGATGGAACAGGCGTTTAAAAAAGATAATTCGTCAATAGGAAAACTATCTTTCACAGAAGACTGGTTTTATGACCCTGAGTTAGCTACGGTAATAAAGAAGGTCAAGTCAGTTGCCTTTGGCTACGAGAGGTATGATAATGAGGGCAAGGTGCTTGGATACAAAGCAATCTTTACTGTTGAGTCTCAGAGCCAGCCATCGCAGCCCTGACCACAAACCGTATCGAAGCGCGTGTTGACTGTGAGATAAGAACCTCACGATTCCCTGTGACAATTGCTGCCGAATCAGCACGATAGTGTCTGATGGTAAGCATCTCAACTCCTTCATTATAAAGAATATTGAATTCCTTTCCCAGCTCCTCGATGACATTTTCAATATGTGGCCTGTCATCATCTGCACAGACATCAATCTTCACAGCACCTGCCTGAACCATGTTCACCTTTACACCACACTTCTCAAAAAGATGAAAGACACTGGCAAGGTTCTCCCCTATTGCAAATGAGAGATCCTTAGGAAAGACTGTTATAAGTATCTGACTCTCCTTCCTGACAAATATTGGTATATTATCACCGAATGTTGAGTCTGAAGAAATAACGGTTCCCTTTACATCAAAGTCTATGAATGACCTTACATGCAAGGGGATGTTTTTATTGTGCAACGGCTTTATTGTCTTGGGATGGATAACCTTGGCTCCTGAGAAGGTCATCTCCACAGCTTCGTTATATGATATATTCTGTAACGTCTCGGCTCCGGGAAGCCATTTGGGGTCAGCATTCATTATGCCAGGGACATCTTTCCATACCACAACCCTGCATGCATCAATCATATTGGCAATGACTGCCGCAGTATAATCTGATCCCTCTCTCCCCAGGGTGGTACTCTCACCTAAAGAAGTGGCTCCAATGAATCCCTGTGTTACATATATATCTGAATCCCTGAAAGAAAATGCCTCAGACACTCTTTTCAGTGAGTCATCCCATATGATATTGGCATCACGATATCTTTCATCCGTAAGAAACAATCCTCTTATGTCAACCCACCTGCTTTTAAATCCCTCATACCTTAGATATGCCTCAACAACAATTGTAGACCACACCTCCCCCATTGATACAACCATATCGTAATCATGGTCATAATCCCCAGGCATGCACCTATGCAGTTTTCCTATAAGATCATTGAAGCTTTCTGCAAGAAGAGATTCAACAGCCGAGTCTGAGCCAAAAAGCTGGGTTATTGTTGCCAGGTGGTAATCACGCAGACTGACAAGCTCTATCATCCAGCTATCATCTCCTGCCGTCCAGCTGTTAACGACCCTCTCCAGAGAATTGGTGGTTTTTCCAAAGGCTGATACAACAATTACAAGATTTTCGCTTTCTTTTGAGACAATTTCAGCAAGGTTTTTTATGCCTTCTGCGCTTCTAACCGAAGCACCACCAAACTTATATACCAACATCTGATTTTTGCTTTGTACAAAAGTATAATTTGTCATTTATTCTACAATTGTGATTGTGTAAATTTGGGTAGAACCAAATCCAATCCCTATGTCAAGCTACAACATTACAAGTCTTAATGACTTTATAATCAGGAAACAGAAAGACTTTCCATATGCCAAGGGAGAGCTAACAAGTCTTCTGCATCACATTGGCACAGCAGCCAAAATGGTAAACTCCAAGGTCAACAAAGCCGGCTTGGTAGAGATACTTGGAGAGTCAGGGACACTGAACGTACAGAATGAAGAGCAACAGAAGCTGGATAAGTATGCTGATGAGGTTTTCATTGATGCACTCCTGGCAAGCGGTGAGTGCTGCGGTTTTGCCTCCGAAGAGAATCAGAATGAGATAGTCTTCACAGAAACCTTTGCCAAGAACAGCAATTATGTGGTATGTATGGACCCCCTTGATGGCTCATCAAATATTGATGTAAATGTATCTGTAGGTTCAATCTTTTCAATTTTCAGACGTACCTCTCCGCGTGGCAGTGAAGTGACTCTGTCTGACTTCCTCCAGGAAGGCTCGCGACAAGTGGCAGCAGGTTATGTCATATACGGGTCATCTACCATGCTGGTGTATACAACAGGAAGAGGAGTAAACGGCTTCACCCTTGATCCCTCCATTGGAGAGTTCTGCCTTTCTCATCCCGATATCACATCGCCTAAACGTGGAAAACAGTATTCAGTTAATGAGGGTAACTATCTGAAATTTCCTGAGGGTGTGAAAAAATATATAAAATATTGTCAGGAGATAGATAAAAGCACTGAAAGACCATATACTTCAAGGTATGTCGGATCGCTGGTATCAGATATTCACCGTAATATGCTGCGTGGAGGAATTTTTATGTATCCCAGCAGCGAGTCTTATCCACAGGGAAAACTACGACTGGTATATGAGTGTAATCCGATAGCCTTTATTGTTGAGCAGGCAGGAGGAATGGCATCAAACGGCCGCAGTCGTATCCTCGACATTATCCCTGATGCCCTCCACCAAAGAACATCATTTTATGCCGGATCAGAAGATATGGTCGCAAGGCTCGAAGGAATGCTCAGATAACTATTATTCCATTATTGACACTCAAATATTTTGCATAGAAGAAGGGCTTTACTAATTTTGAGCCTTTAAGCTCATCTAATGGAGAGTAACATCTTTAAGGAAATTTACAGAAAACATCCTTCATTTACCAGGCTTCAGGAGCTTCTTTCATCAGATAAAGGAGGACATGTTAACATCACGGGGCTGACAGGGTCATCACGTGCTGTTGTAATGGCAGGGGTACTGTCTGAACAACCCGTCACACACCTTGTGATACTGTCTGAAAAAGAAGAGGCAGCCTATTTTTACAATGACCTTGTATCGCTGCTGGGCGATCAGAACATATTTTTCTTCCCCAGTACCTACAAGAGATCTGTGATGTATGATCAGACAGAAGCAGGGAACATAATACTCAGGACAGAAGTACTCAATTTTCTTGGATCAGGTCACAGAAAATCTATTATCGTAACCTATCCCGAGTCAATAATGGAGAAGGTCATCTCAAGGACTAACCTTAAGAAAAACACCTTCTCAATTAAAAAGGGAGACAAGTTATCCATTGAGTTTCTGGAGGAGGTGCTGCGGGAATACAATTTCAGAAGGACAGATTTTGTCTATGAGCCAGGGCAATACTCAGTAAGAGGAAGCATAGCCGACCTGTTTTCTTTTGCATCTGACATGCCGTATCGTATCGATTTCTTTGGTGAAGAGGTTGATTCAATACGTTCATTTAACCCGGATGATCAGCTCTCTGTCAACATACTGAAAGAGATACAGGTGATACCTGATGTTCATGACGTCACGATACAGGAGATGAATGACAGTTTTCTTGATTTTATAACACCGTCATCTGTAATATGGACTGAGAATTTTCAGTATATAATTGAAAAAACTGATAATATTTATCTTCAGACACGAAGCAGGGGTGAGAAGGGGGAGATAACTGACAGGAGAGATATTATTATTACCGGTCGGAGGCTTGCTGAGTTATGTGGCCGCCACCGTATGATAAGCTTTGGACGTACCGAATCCCAGGGTGAGAGTGTCTCCGTTGAATTTCATACTGAGCCTCAACCTTCATTCAATAAGAATTTCGATCTTCTGTCGCGAAAGCTAATGCAAAACAGCGGGGAGGGAATAACAAATTTCATTATCTCTGAGAGCGAGGTACAGGAACAACGGCTGAGAGAGATCTTTTCAGAGATCAACCCCGGACTTCTGTTTACTCCTGTCATCCTTAGTCTTCATCAGGGTTTCACAGACTATGATCTAAGGCTGTCAGTATACACTGATCATCAGATCTTTGACCGCTATCATAAATTCCGGATAAGAGGTCAGTTCACCCGTCGTGACAGTATGACAATCAGAGAGTTGACAGACCTGCATCCGGGTGACTATGTTGTTCATATTGATCATGGTATAGGTCGTTTCGGGGGTCTGGAGAAGGTGGAGGTTAATGGAAAGATGCAGGAGGCCATTAAACTCGTCTTCAAAGACAATGATACTCTTTTCGTCGGTATTCATGCCCTGCACCGTATATCCAAGTATAAGGGCAAGGACTCATCAGAGCCCAGGATCAACAAGCTGGGTACAGGTGCATGGCAGAAGCTGAAACAGAGTACCAAAAAGAAAGTAAAGGACATAGCACGTGATCTTATTCTTCTCTATGCAAAGCGAAAGGCTGCAGGAGGATATTCCTTCACTGCTGATTCATATCTTCAACGTGAACTGGAAGCTTCATTCATTTATGAAGATACGCCTGATCAGCTCTCTGCAACAAAAGCGGTCAAGGAGGATATGGAGGATAACACCCCCATGGACAGGCTCATCTGTGGTGATGTCGGCTTCGGCAAAACGGAGGTTGCAATAAGAGCTGCCTTCAAGGCTGCCACAGACGGTAAACAGACAGCCGTGCTGGTGCCTACAACCATATTGGCTCTCCAACATTACAAAACCTTCACCTCCAGGCTGGGTGATTTTCCATGTAATGTTGATTATATAAGCAGGCACCGTAAGCCGGCAGAACAGAAAGAGATACTGAAGAGACTGGAAAACGGAGATATTGATATCATTATAGGCACACACAAACTGACAGCCCAGGATGTGAAATTTAAAGATCTGGGGTTGCTTGTCATAGATGAGGAACAACGTTTTGGTGTGGCTGTAAAGGACAAACTGAAGAAGCTGAGAGCAAATGTTGATACTCTCACACTTACAGCAACACCCATCCCCAGAACATTACAGTTCTCCCTCATGGGTGCCCGTGATCTTTCAGTAATAACCACACCGCCACCAAACCGGATGCCTATAATAACTGAACTCCATGGCTTTAATGAGGATATCCTGCGCGAAGGTATACTATACGAAGTGAACCGTAACGGACAGGTGTTCTTTATCAATAACCGCATTGAAAATATTCTGGAGGTGCAGGCTACCATAAACCGTATATGCCCGGGAATAAGATCAGCGATAGTGCATGGCAGGATGGAAGGGACACAGGTGGAAAACGTGATGTTTGATTTCATCCGTGGTGATTACGATGTACTTATTGCGACAACCATTATTGAGTCAGGCCTTGACATACCCAATGCCAATACTATTTTCATCAATGACGCACATGCCTTTGGCCTCTCCGAATTACATCAGCTGAGAGGCAGAGTAGGCAGGTCAAATAAAAAAGCCTTCTGCTACCTGCTAACCCCACCCCTCTCTTCACTCACATGGGAAGCAAGAAGAAGACTCAAAGCTATTGAGGAGAACTATGAACTGGGTAGCGGATTTAACATTGCAATGCAGGATCTGGATATCAGGGGTGCGGGAAACCTGTTGGGTGGCGAACAGAGCGGTTTTATTGCTGACGTGGGATATGAAACATACCAGAAGATACTTGATGAAGCAGTAAGAGAACTCAAAGAAGAGGAGTTTAAAGATCTGTTTGCTGACAAGAGGAAAAAAGAGGAAAAGGGTGATACTCCAAAATCTTATGTCTCTGATTTCTCAGCCGATACTGATATGGAGATTATGTTCCCTGATGAATATGTGTCAAGTATCTCTGAAAGGATCAGACTATACAAGGAGCTTAATGACCTTAAGAACAACACTGAACTGACTGCATTTGAGTCAAGACTTACTGACAGGTTTGGTCCTCTGCCTGAGCCTGCTGCCTCACTGCTTGACCTGGTAAGATTGAAATGGATAGCCACTGAGATTGGCATTGAAAAGATAAGCCTGAAAAATAATTCTATGGTTGCATGGTTTGTATCAAACCCGCAATCACCATATTATTCAACTTCAATGTTCGTCTCGGTAATGAACTATGTCAACAGTAAAAGAGGGCGTATAGCGGTAAAACAGACCGAGAACCGGCTCAGTTTTTCTGTAAAAGATATTAAATCAGTATCATCAGCAATAAAACTTTTTAACGACATTAGTTACTTTCACCTCTCTAAACCATTGACAAAATAGATGAAGAGATGAATTTAGTTGTAGATATAGGTAATACCAGTGTCAAGACAGCCCTCTTTGAAGGCATGAAAATGATTTCACTTGAGAGGTGTGACTCTGGTGATGTTATGATAAAGGTGGGGTCGATGCTTGCTTTTTATGATATCGACAGTGCAATAGTATCGAGTGTGACAGATGATGCAGAAGATATTTTAAACCTTTTCAGAAACAAAGGTTGTTATGTTCATCACCTTACCGGGAAATCAAAATATCCTTTTGCCTCTGATTACCTTACCCCTGATACTCTTGGTGTTGACCGTCTTGCGGCGGCGGCAGGAGCTGTCGCTCTCTTTGGTGCAGCTAATATTATGATAATTGATGCAGGCAGTGCAGTAACAATTGACATCATCACAGGAAAGACCTTCAGGGGTGGTTCAATATCACCGGGTATGGAGATGAGGTTCAAAGCACTGCACTCTTTTACGGGAAGGTTGCCATTATGCAGTTTTTCAGATGAGATACCTTTTCCGCCACGTTCCACAAAGAGTGCAATAAACACAGGAGTGGTAAAGGGTCTTGTATTTGAATTAAATGAGTATATTCGCACCTTCGTAGCCGACTTTCATGAACCTGTTGTGATACTTACAGGCGGTGACAGTCTGCTGCTTGCCGGGCTCATTGAAAGAGAATTTATATCACTTCCAAACCTGGTACCGGAAGGACTAAACTACCTTCTTGATTTTAACAGGGAGCAGGCAGAATGATTTGTGGCATTGATTTTGAAGTGTTATTATTACTATAAGCGAAAATACTATACCGTAGTGCATAAGTCAGCAACATATGGTATTATTGTGGCAGCAGTTCTGTTATGCGGGGCTGCTGCCCTTTCTTCATGCAAAAGTAAAGTAGAGGTGATCTATGAACCGGTAACAAAGGAACTGCCTGCAATGACTGCCTATAACTTCGAGACACAATACACTGACTCGGGAAAGGTAAAAATGGTTATGAAGGCAAAAGTACTGGAGAGTTATAAAGATGACAAATATACCCGAAATGAGTTCCCGGAAGGTCTGATAGCACTTATTTACAACGGCAGACCTACCCCTCAGGCCAACATTGCATCAAAATATGCAAAGTATACTGAAAAGGATAAATTGTGGGAATTACGTGATAGTGTAGTGATTATTGACGATCAGGGTAAAATACTACAGACAGAATTACTCTACTGGAATGAGGCCAAAGAGCTGGTCTATTCTGACAGGTATGTGAAAATCACTGATAAGGACCAGATAACAATGGGGACCGGATATGAGTATGACTTACGCACCGGCGACTATGAGATAAAAAAAACCAGTGCTAAACTGTACATTGAAGATGAAAAATAGGTCTTCATTACTTGTAGAAATACTATGGATTTCTATAGGCGTTGTCAGTCTGTATCTCTTTCTTCGTGAGATCATTGGAAAAGATATCAGAGAAGCGGGTATGTTTCTGCTTATGAGTATAATCTCATTCCTCCTGGCCTGGTTTAGGCACAATCAAAGAAAAAAATCTTAACTTTTAGGCATGAATGCATTTGTTATAATGTTCCTGGCCCTTGTTCTGAGTGCCTTTTTTTCAGCAATGGAGTTCTCTTTCTTTGCCTCCAATAAACTCAGGATTGAGCTTGACAGAAAACAGGGAGTAATGGGATCTGCCATCATCTCTGTCTTTACCAGAAACCAGGAGCAGTTTATTGCAACAATGCTCATTGGAAATAATGTAGCGATTGTTATTTTCAGCATGCTCTCAGCTGACATGCTTGAGAAGCTTCTTTCATCTGTTATAGTCTCCGATCTTCTGGTATTTGTCATTCAGACCCTGGTGACAACATTTATTATTCTAACCCTTGCAGAGTTTCTTCCCAAATCAATGGTGCGCTTTAACCCTAATTTTTTTCTTAAGGGTCTGTCAATACCTACAGTGCTGTTCTTCTATCTCTTTTATCCGCTGAGCACTTTTACAATGTGGCTTGCTAATATAATTATCAACCTCTTCTTCGGGCTGAAAAGAGAGAGAGGAAAGACAGAAAGCAGAGTCTTCAGTCGTATTGATCTTGACCACTTTGTTAATGACTACATTGAGACTGAAGATGAGAAGGATGAAGAGAACACAAGCATAAGGATTTTTCAGAATGCACTTGATTTCTCGCAGGTGAAGGCCAGGGATTGCATGATACCACGTACTGAGATTATTGCCATGAGTTCAGATGCCGGTTTCAATGAGGTGAAACAAAAGTTTATTGAAACCCGGATGTCAAAGATATTACTCTATAGTGAATCAATCGACAATATTGCCGGTTATATTGAGCTGAAAGATATGATGAAGGATGCATCTGCCCCGGTCACAAAGATGAGGAAGTTGCCAGTGGTTCCGGAGTCAATGACCGCTAATAAAATCCTCAGGATACTTACCGGCGAGAAAAAAAGCATAGCTCTTGTTGTTGACGAATTTGGAGGCACATCAGGGATTGTTACCACAGAAGATATCCTGGAAGAGATTGTAGGTGAGATTGAAGACGAGCACGACACCAACGACCTGATTGTAAAGAAGCTGAATGAGAAGGAGTATATCCTCTCAGGCAGGCTTGAGATAGATTACCTGAACGACAAGTATAATCTTGATCTTCCGGAGCTTGACGATTACAAGACACTTGCCGGCATGATTCTTTCGCATAACGGAAATATACCCCGCCCTCAGGAGAGTTTAAGGATAGGAAAGAATGTCTTTACCATTCTGAAGGTGACCACAACCAGGATTGAGTTGCTGAAGCTAAGGATCGACTGATTCTGTTATCCTTTTTTCATCTCGCTGTAATACCTGTAGTAGAGTAATGCCGTCTTTATTCCTCCAAAAAGATTGTCCAGAGGGAAATTCTCATTAGGTGAATGGATGGCATCCGACTCGAGTCCAAATCCCATTAAAATTGACTTTACTCCAAGAATCCTCTCGAAGGTCGAGATAATTGGAATACTTCCCCCGCTTCGTACAGGGATAGGTTTGTGGCCCAGTACATCTTCATATGCTCTCTCTGCGGCCTTGTATTCAGGTGTGTCGAGAGGGCTGACGTATGCCTCTCCGCCATGAAGATATTCTGCCCTGATCTTTACACCCTGAGGTGCTATCTTTCTCAGGTGAGCTATAGCCAGATCTGCTATCTTCTCAGCCTTCTGATCCGGCACAAGACGCATGGATATTTTTGCATAAGCCTTTGATGGTATTATGGTCTTTGCCCCTTCGCCGGTATAACCGCTCCATATACCGTTAATATCAAGTGTAGGACGTATTCCTACACTCTCCAGAGTGGTGAACCCATCCTCTGAAGAGAGAGCCTCAACATCAAGAGCGTTCATGTATTCTTGTTGGTTAAAGGGCCTGAGTGCCATCGCCTGCCGCTCTGCATCAGATGGAACAACAACGTCATCATAAAAGCCCCCGATGGTAATATGCCCCATACTGTCCTTCAGCGAGGCAATCATTTCACAAAGGACATTTGCCGGGTTTAACACTGCACCCCCGTAGAGGCCTGAATGAAGGTCACGGCTCGGTCCCTCTACCTCAACCTGTATATACGAGAGCCCCCTCAATCCCGATGTAATTGATGGTGTGGCCAATGATATCATTGTAGTGTCCGAAACAAGAATTACGTCAGAACTGAGCATCTTCCTGTAATCAGAACAGAAGGTTGCAATATTTTCTGACCCTATCTCCTCTTCTCCTTCAATCATAAACTTGATATTGCATGGGAGCAAGTTCTGGGAGACCATCATCTCAAAAGCCTTTAGATGGATAAAGAGCTGGCCTTTATCATCATCAGCACCCCTGGCATATATCTTACCGTCACGTATCTCAGGCTCAAAGGGTGATGATTTCCACTGTTCCAGTGGCTCTGCCGGTTGCACGTCATAATGACCGTAAACAAGAACTGTCGGCAAAGAGTCATCTATTATTTTTTCACCGTACACAATCGGATGACCTTTTGTAGGGAAGACCTCTGCCCTATCCGCTCCATCCTTCAATAACATTCCTTTTAATGCCTCTGCCATCTTCACCATATCCTCTTTGTGATCAGTGCTGGCACTTACTGACTGGATTCTGATTAAGCTAAACAGCTCTTCCAGAAAACGCTCTTTGTTTTTTTCAATGTAGCTACTTACCTGTTCCATTGCCATTTGTTTTTCTCATATTCCTTTGCAGCAAAAAGAAGCTTCCTGTACCACTCCTTACCAAAAGCCCTTATCAGAGGCTCTTTAAGAAACCGGTAGAGTCTGATCTCCTCTTGCTTTCCTTTTTCTACTGCTAGCCTGCATATTGGCCATTCTTCATAATTTATTGCAAGAAAATCTGTGAATTGCTTTATGCGTACAGGGAAAAGATGGCATGACAGAGGCTTTCTGAAACTGACAGCTTTTCTTTGCCATGCACGTTCTATTCCACAAAGCCATATACCATCTTCCATTATTGCATAAGCACACTCCTCATTTGATATCAGAGGTGTAACAGTCTCTCCTTCAAAATCAGTGACTGTAGTTCCCTTTTCCTCTATAGCTGATATCCCCTCAGGTCTGAGAAAGGGTCTTACCTTTTCCCATATTTGCTCCATGACAAGTGCCTCCTCAGCCGTCACAGGAGCTCCTGAGTCACCGTACCGGCAGCAACAACCCTTGCATGCTCCCAAATCACAGGCAAAACACTGCTCAAGCAGGTTGGCAGAGACAATTGTATTATCTATCTGAAACATAAAAATCTAAACCAGTGGCTTGCCTGTCATCTCAGCCGGTGCCTCTACATTAAGGATCCGGCAAATTGTCGGAGCTACGTCAGCAAGAATGCCACTTTCAACTTTTTTATAAAAATCTGAAACCATATATATTGGTACCGGGTTTAATGAGTGTGCTGTATTTGCACTGCCATCAGAATTAAGAGCATAGTCAGCATTACCATGATCGGCAATGATAATTACCTCATAATCATTCTCCCTTGCAACTTTGACGACCTGTCCCACACAGTCATCAACAGCTCTGACTGCCTTTTCTATAGCCTGATAAATACCAGTGTGCCCTACCATATCGCCATTGGCAAAGTTAAGGCAGATGAAATCAAACTTTTGCTTTTTCAACTCAGCAATAATGGCATCTTTGACCTCATAAGCACTCATCTCAGGTTTCAGATCATATGTCGCCACTTTGGGTGAAGGAATGAGAATTCGTTCTTCATTTTCAAACTCTTTCTCTCTGCCTCCTGAGAAAAAGAATGTTACGTGAGCATACTTCTCAGTCTCGGCAATACGGAGTTGCTTTTTCCCGTTACGTGCCAACACCTCTCCGAGTGTATTGTCAACATTGTCTTTTGGAAAAACAATGTTCAACCCTGCAAATTTATCGTCATAAGGCGTCATAGTGCAATAATGAAGCGGAATTGTGCTCATCCCGTCTTCAGGCATATCCTGTTGTGTAAGGACAATAGTAAGCTCCTTGGCCCTGTCATTCCTGAAGTTGATGAACACCACCACGTCACCATCAGATAGAGTGCCGACAGGTTTTCCAGAATCGTCAGTTACAACAATTGGTTTCATGAACTCATCAGTAATGCCGTTGTCATAAGACTCCTGCATGGCAGAGAGAATGTCCTGTGTCTTTTGTCCTGTGCCCCTTACAAGAAGGTCATATGCCTCCTTTATGCGTTCCCATCTCTTATCACGATCCATTGCATAATAACGTCCTATGAATGATGATACCCGCCCGTTGCTGTGCTCAAGGTGGTCAAGCAGGTTCTTCATATAACCCTTCCCACTGCGCGGGTCTGTATCGCGGCCATCACCAAAGCCATGGATATATACTTTTTTTAAGTCATAGTCTCTGGTCATATCACACAGAGCATACAGATGTGAGTCAAGGGAGTGAACCCCACCATCGGATAGAAGACCCATAAAATGTACACTTACACCCTTCTCGCGGGCATAGGTGAATGCCTCAGTCAATACCTTGTTACTCTTTATCTCTCCTGTCCTGCATGCCTTGTTAATCTTAACCAGATCCTGATATACTACTCTTCCGGCACCAATATTCAGGTGACCCACTTCAGAGTTTCCCATCTGACCTTCAGGAAGACCCACATCCTCACCTGATGTAAGCAGCCTTGCTGATGGATAACTGCCCTTAATCATGTCAATATTGGGGGTAGGGACTGACTGTATCACATCACTCCTGGAGCCGTCACCGATGCCCCACCCGTCGAGTATCATTAAAAGTACCTTTTTGTCTTTCATTGTTTTTGATTTAAATATGGCCTTTCAACCGTCGCAAAAATAGAAATTTATGCCGGATGAAAGGGGGATATCATACAGCAAAATAACAATATGAATAAATAAGTTGTTTATTATTCAGATGAAGAAAGTTTAGTAGCCCTAATCTTATACGATTTGTCTTCGCATGTTTTCTCATACGGAATATCAACACCAACATAAGCTTCCCACTCCTCAGGCGTCAGGTTACGTGTAACCCGTGAACATACAGTACCTGTCATGAATTCTATCTGTGCAGGACGCTGAATAATTGTTCCCTGGTCTGTAGCTGATATAAGAGACCGGCCTTCTGTTGAATAAGCAATATATGTCACTTTACCGGGGTTATCATTAAATGAGACCGGCGGTTGCAGCATGTCATCCGCATTCCATAGCTTTATCATTCTGTCTGCCCCGCATGAGGCAATCTGTCTGCTGTCATTACTAAAGGCAAAGCCACTGACTGCCCCTCTATGCCCTTCAATAATATCAACAGCACGTCCCTCTTTAATGTCCCAGAACTCTATAAATCCCTCATCATTACCAAGAAGAATCCTGCTCTCCCATGGTATGAAACTCATGGCTGTAACCATCTCTTCACCTGTATTTATCACCTTAGGAGAGGATGAGAAATCTACGGGGACAATAATGGCCCTGCCGTCAGGTGTAAGTGCCGCCAGCATCCTGTTGTCGGCAGAGACATCGATATATGAGATCCTGACGCCTGATATCCTGTAAGATTTCTCAGTATGGTTGTCAAAATGCCACTCTGAAATTGCCCCGTCAAGTGTTGATGCAAAGAGTGTGCGTCCGTCGGTTGAATATACCAGCGAATTTATCACAGCGTTTCCTTCACCATTGAGCTCATATGATCTCATCTCGCTGTTGACAGGCAGCATTAAGATATCGGCGCTGTTGGTTCCACATGCCAGCCATTGTCCATCAGGACTGACAGCCAGGGAGTGAACAATCCGGGAGCCGGACCACAATAGCTTCTCTCTCTGGTCGGGATGGCTTCCCTGCCATTGATATACATTACCATTATTGTCAGAGCCGAAAAGGTATCTGCCGTCAGGAGAAAATGCCATTGCATTAAAGCCACCATAACCCGTTTCTGTCATTGAGTAATAGCGGTTGCCATATTTCTTATTGACTACATACAAAGAATTAAAAACATCCGGATCATTATGAAATCCTCCGAATCGTTCATTAAAAAGATAACCCTGAAATGCCAGTATAACCTGGAGATCATTCTCGTTCTGAAATCCGAGCGATCTCACAGCCAGTGACTTGCCAACAGAGACCATTCTCTTCCTTGATGCTTCACCTGCTATACTCTTTGCCTCTTCCATCTCCCTCAATGCCAGTGTAGAGCGGTGAGTGGCAAAAGAAGCCTCCCGCTCAGCCATATATGCCTGTATCCTTGCAGCCTCAGCCTCAGCCTCTATTAGGCTCTTGCTCTGGACAGTAACATCGAGGCTGTCAGCCAGTTTTTTGTTTATCGCCTCAACCCTTTCCTTCTGTGCCAGTGCCAACGCTTCACCTCTCAGAGCCCTGGCTTTGACAGAGAGATAATTACCTATGAGTGCAATACTGACAAAGGTACAGGCAGTGAAAAGTGTTCCCATCATTTTTGTCCACCTGATCTTTTTCTTCAGCTCATTCTCTTTGTGTTCCTCAGAGATATTGAATTCTTCTTCTGAAGCATTAAGGAAAAGCATGGCACGTTCATATGCCGGGTCGATCCGCTCTGCCCATGCGATAGTAGGCTCAAGCAGCTCACGCCACTTTACTGCCAGAGTCAGCTCCGGGGGTGACCATAACTGTGCCTTGCCCTCCTGATGTCTGAAAGCTGAAAAGGCCAGCTTTATATAAAGCTTCTGTGCCTCTTCCTCTTCCTCAACCCATTTCTTCAACAGATCCCATGAGGAAATAATACTCTCATGGCTTACATCTATTACTGTATCTGGTGTCAGTGTGACTTCCGCCCCTGGTGTCAGAAAAGAATAGTTTGATGACCTGAATATTTCTACAACAGCAATTATGTCATCAATATTACATCCTGTTATTGACTGTATGACGGATATCTTTTCAGGCTTACGCTTACCCTTTTTATCATTGCCTGTGGCAGTTATTGTTCTGAAGATTCGTTCGCATACATATTTATGCCTGTCACTCAGGTCGGCATAGGCTTTTCCGGCATGGTTCGAAAGGGCACCCTCAAGCCTGCCTATAGCATCATAATCGGATATACCAATCGATCTTGATGAGTCACCACAATTATTCCATTGATCCCAGAGACGCATGAGCATATGCTGTATCTGAGGCAGCTGTCCCCCTTTGTTCCCAGCCTCAAGAATAATGGTATTCACCAGTTTACTGTCAATAGGTGTGCCGGTAAGCTTCAATGGTTCCTCTATTATCTCAGAGTAACCAACTCCTTTTATCTGTGGTATCAGATAACTGCCTGTATTCATCAGGGTTATAAGACTTTCAAAGCGGTCACACTCCGGTATAAAGTCCGACTGCATTGTCACA
>QKCK01000190.1 GCA_003245695.1 Bacteroidota bacterium
GAAGAAACACAGAATAATGCAGAAAGAAGCCAGGACGGAATTAACCAGGTACTCCAGGCTATGGAGGATCTCACAAAGAATATCAGCAATGTGTCGGTTAACACTGAAGAGGTTGCTGAACTGACGAGATCAGCAGACGAGATTGCCAGAGTTGGGATTCTCAACGCCAGTAATGCAGAGAAAGGAATGGGTGATATTACAAATACAACCCAGACTGTGAATGTTCTCATTGGTGAGATCCAGGGAGAGATGCAAAAGATTGGAAAGATAGTAAATCTTATTACAGATATCGCCAGTCAGACGAACCTACTTGCCTTAAATGCTGCAATTGAGGCTGCACGGGCAGGGGATGCAGGAAGAGGCTTTGCAGTGGTTGCTGCAGAAGTAAAATCACTAGCTCAGGATTCCCGAAAGTCAGCCGAGAACATTAATGAGATGATAGCAACACTGCAAAGCAAAGGCCAGCAGGCTGTGCAGGCAATGGGTGATTCCCAGTTAGCAGTTGAAACAGGTGATAAAGCACTGAAGGAAACACTCCAGGCGTTTCATCATCTCTCTGACTCAGTTGAAACCATTAAAGACAGGATGGCCGTAGTAGCCAGTGCTTCAGAGGAACAGGCTGCATCTTTTGAAGAGATAACAGCGAGTGTAAGCGATATGAGCACTCTTGTTAACGAGACAGCAAAACAGGCAATCAACTCCTCTGCAACAAGTGAGGAGGCTCTTGCAATAGTCTCACAAATTGAACATGTTATTGATGAAATTAACAACGTTTCAAAAACTATCACAAGTAACATGAGCAGATTCAGGATCAGGACCCTAAGCGTACAGGGACTATAAAAAACCTCAAGTTTCACAGCAGGGAAAGAGAATTTGCCCACACCTTCTCTGAATGAGTGAGGATACTAGTTCCATACAATACCGGAATCATCTGACAATTCATCTCTCTTTCATTAACCCATGGTTTGTATTCACCATTGACTTATATTGAGACAATTACCGGTTTGTAATTTTTAATTTCGTCCTCTTAACAATTTGGGGAAGGGTTCTCACCAGACATAACCAATCGCCATTTTCCCGCATGGATGACTAGTTCAAACCGTGCACCTTTAGATGGAACACCGCACTCACGGATTGTGATATTGGTTATTGAAAGGATTTCCCTGATAAGATAGAGACCAAGACCAGACTTGTGACCGAACCCCTTTTCAAATATTCTCGTCTTAATATCTTCTGATATCCCAATCCCATCATCTTCTATGGCGAGAATACAATTTTCACCATCTATGCAATAGGAAGCATGAATAAATGTCGGATTCTTTCCATGTGTTACTGCATTATGGCAGAGATTATAGAGAACCTTTTCAATGAGGGGATCCGCATAGATTTCCAAATCATCGAGGTCATTTCGGATAGTAACCGGACTCTCCTGAAATGGTACAGTTGCCCGGTCAAAAAGATCACGGGTATTATCCCACATCGGTACCTGTGCACTTAATGACTCATATTCTTTCATAAATGCCAGATGATTACTTATAATCTGGGATTGCTTCTCAATTTTGGAGACAATATTATGGATTTCCGGATCTGTTGTCAATTCTTTAAGAAGTGAACAGTTCAACATGAGAACCTGAAGATTATTATTGACATCATGTTGGGAGACTGCTGATACGAGATGCTGTTTAAGATTAACCATTTTCAGCAGTTCTTCCCTTGCTACCTGTACAGAGATATCATGGGCAATAATGTAGATACACTCTTCCTCTCCTTCTGATGCCATAATAGAAGTTGCACTAAATGAAAGGTGAATCCTTGAACCATCATTCTTCAAAAAAACCGCTGTCTCTTGAGATACCTCCCCTTCACTTGATTGCCGAATTAAGTCAAAGATGCGGCCAGGTATTTCAGGAGGAACAAACCGACATATTGACTGGTTTAAGATATCCTCTTCCGATATCCCGAAGATCTTCTCTGCACCAGGGTTCCACGATCTGATCAACCCTTTTTTATCTATGCAGATTATTGCATCACCAGTTGAATTTATTACCGCAATCAGATGTTCTGCGGTTATATTGGCCTGTTTAATAACCTCTGTAATTTCCTGGTGTAATTTCTCCTGCTTCCTAAGAATAAATGCAGAAAGAATAGTGACCAGAATGACAGTTACTGCAATGGTAATGATATGGGACTGCCATTTACTGATGTCAGGGAGATAATATTCTTTGATAATCTCATAACACATCATTCCAAGAAGGGTTCCCCCTGAAATGATGAAGGTCAGATATTGTATTAAAAAACCTGATTTTAGGGTCTTTGAATTCATAATTGAATAAATTTATGGCTCCTGAAACCGGTACTGGTGATCGCACTTTCATGAAGATATGATTCGCGAAATCTTTTTGTCTATTGGGGATTGAAAGGCTTTCAAAAGCAATTAACCTATTGGTCGAGTCATATTCAGTTTTTCTGTCTCTAACATTATAGTGTCCAGTATTTGCTTTTATAATAATCAATTCTTCAATTATGTTCATTTATTTCTATTGACGAAAGTGACCCCCAATCTAAGATTTTGTCAAAATCATTATTCTAATTCTTTTTGCAGCATACTATAATAAGTCGAATCGATGATAGTTTGACATCAGGTAATATGATATCAAACAATA
Source organism: Bacteroidota bacterium (assembly GCA_003245695.1). Lineage (GTDB taxonomy): Bacteria > Bacteroidota > Bacteroidia > Bacteroidales > VadinHA17 > SR-FBR-E99. The sequence goes on from QKCK01000190.1 coordinate 2,664, forward strand.
GATATCACTCAATTCCAGGAGTCAGAACATGGCAAAGCTTATAAAAGAACCATGCAAATTACTCTCCATCGCATTAATTTTTGGTTCTTTCAAAAAATGTTGGAATCAAATGAATTGATGAGACTGGTATCTGCCAGAAATCACCAGACTCATTAATTAATGGAGAAGAAATGACGCTGCCTGTGACAGATATTACAACAATAATGTTACTGCTTTTTCTTGGAAACCTTACTGTTGTATGTATTCTGGCAATATACAAATCCGGGTTTGGGCAGGTGAGATCATACCGGCTGTTCATGGCCGGAAAAATCTTACAGGCAACAGGCTGGCCCCTGTTTATTTTTCGGGGAGTAATACCTGACATTATATCAATTCAGGTCGGAAACTCACTCCTGTTATCAGGATTTATCTGTGAAACACTTGCAATTACAGATTCTGACCGGCATCACGAGAACTCAGAGAAGGTATTCGGTGTTTTAGGAGTTACATCTGTTTTTTTAATTTGGGCTGTATTTTGGGGAACTCCGGCCAATGTCAGAGTCGCAATGGCCTCCTTTTTCCTCATGCTAATATACTCTACATGTGCCTTTTACCTTTTATATTATCCAGGAAAGTCAGTACTCAGACGGGTTATCGGTGTTTTATTCGGTCTATTCGGTCTCTCTAACCTCCTTCGTGTCGTGTTATCCCTTTTTTCTACTTCAGCAGAGTTTAATCTTTTTTCAGCAAATACCAGTCAGGCCATTGAATTCAATCTCTTCTTTTTGATACTTCTTATCAGCGGAATCGGGTTTCTACTGCTTCTCAAAGAACGGGACGATGCTGAACTCAAAGAAAGCGAAACCTTCAACCGCGGTCTTGTGGAGAACCTTCCGGATCTCATTATCGTATACGGGTATGATCAGAAGATATTGTTTGCAAATCCGGCAGCAACCAGATTACTTGGATATTCCTTAGAAGAACTTGAGGGAACTGATATCATTTCACTTATCTTTATGAATCAACAGGGGATGATTAATGATTTAGTTAAATCCAGGATAATCACAGGAAACATGAAAACTGTAGAATTTGACCTTGTAACAAAAGAAGGGAAAAACTGCACAGTATTATCGAAAGGCGTTCCTATCCAGTTCCATAATCAGCCTGCTATTCTGACAATTCTTATTGATATCACAGACAGGAAAGCAATAGAGATTGAACTCAATAAAAAAACCGATGAGATCAACCAGTACTTTTCTGTCAGCCTTGACCTGCTCTGCATTGCAGATACGGATGGAAATTTTATCAGGTTAAACCCGGAATGGGAGAAAAGCCTTGGATATACACTTTCTGATCTAGAAGGTCACCGGTTCCTCGACTTTGTACACCCTGATGATCTCCCGGAGACACTTGAAAAATTACAGAACCTTGTTAATAAAAAGCAGGTTATCAGTTTTATCAACAGATACAGGCACAAAGACGGGAGTATCAGGTACATCGAATGGCGGTCTTCACCAGGCCCCGATAATAATCTCGTCTATGCAGCAGCCAGGGATATTACCGAACACAGGCTGTATGAAGAGAAGATCATCAAAATCAGTTCATTAAAAGAAAGACTGCTTTCCACATCAGACCTCGAAGACAGGCTACATTCGGTAAGCAACATGGTTGTTGATATCTTTGATGCAGATTTTATTGGGATATGGCTGATTAGAAACGGTGATCTTTGTGAAGCAGGATGTAAACATGCCTCAACTTCATCGGAACCTGATGTATGTCTTGATAAATCACAATGCCTGCATCTGGTGGCAAGTTCATTTAAGACGGGCATTCCCGAGGGAATATGCCAGAGAATTCCTTTAGGATACATGAAGATCGGAGAACTTGCACAAGAAGAGAAACACTCAATCATTACTAATGACCTGATGCATGATACAGGATTTTGTGACCAGGAATGGGCAGATTTGTCAGGACTTACATCATTTGCCGGTTTTCGCCTTCTCTCCCCTGACAACGAGACAACCGGTGTCCTGGCGATTTTCAAAAAGAACCCTATTAATCCGGATGATGAGGAACTAATTGAGGATCTCACCAATACGCTTTCTCACGCTATCAATGCATCTATGGCTTCACAAGATCTCATAGA
>QKCK01000090.1 GCA_003245695.1 Bacteroidota bacterium
GCTCAGACAACTAATACAGAATAATATAATCTCCTTGATCTGATGTGCTTTCCTGAACACAGACAGAACGTTTTAAACAATGGACATAGAATGAAATAAAAATAATAATTAATTGATGATTTCTCTGTTTTCATCACTATTTTCAAAAACTTCATCTTCGTCCTCCTCTTCGTCAGGAAAAGGAAGCGGACGCTGTGGTCCCTGACGACGAAACAGAATTGCCAGAAAAATACCACTAAGAGCCCCAAGCATGTGCGACTCCCATGAAATGTTTACCCTGAAACCGGGAAAGATACCCCACACCATCTGCCCGTATAAAAAGGCAACCAACAATGATAATGCCACCAGCGGAATATGCATCCTTAATATACCACTGAAAAACAGAAACGAGGCGAGACCATAAATAATACCCGATGCACCAATGTGATATGACTGCCTGCCAAATATCCATACAGTGATTCCGGTTAAAATCATTGTAAAAAAAAGAACCCTGAAAGCAACTTTTGAATAAAAATAGAAAAGTGCTGTACCCAGAATAAATAAGGGAAGGCTATTATTTAACAGATGCCCGGCATCAGCATGTATGAACGGAGATGTAAGCACTCCCCACAAACCACTGGCTTCCCGGGGTAAAATACCCAGGTAGAAGAGATCTATAGAAAAAAGAGTCCCGACAACCCATACAACCCACATCAGAGCGACTAAAACAAATGGTATTACCATGCTCAGAAACAGCCGCCGCCGCTCTCTTTTCAGCTCTTGTTCAAGGTCAGAAAACACTACAATATTTTTAATCATGAATCAGTCATGCCCCGGATATATAATACCCGCCCTGCTCCTTACCAAATCAAGCACCTCTATCAGATTATGAGAAAAAGAATGAGGGACAACCTGACTCTCTGTCAATCCTTTATCAAGACATCTCATCACCTCGGCAGCCTCAAACTGATAACCCATTCCACTGGGGGTAAACATCATCACCTCCGGCTCTCTGCCATGAAAATCAACATAAAGCTTCTGTCCCATCTCCCTGCTACGCTCCAGAATAATATTACAATTCTCACAGTTTATTTCAGTAGAAATACCCGTAGGTACATTAAAAGAACAATAGGCCTCAGCCATCCTTCCATCATTGAACCTGAACATCATGGCAGTGCTTCGGTCAGCTCCTGTAGGAGAAATATCAGACCACGCCTCCACATCATCGGGAACGCCCATAAACTGCAATATATCCATCACCGGATATATGCCAATGTCGAGAACCGCTCCTCCTCCCAATCCAAGATTGTATGTTCTCTTTTCAGGATCATATTCTGTATTGAACCCAAATTTACCCCTCATATGTAAAACCTTACCTGCCTCACCCGATTCAATTATCTCCCTGGCTTTTATATATGACGGCTGAAAAGGAGGCCATAATGCCTCCATAAACAATAACCCCCGAACCCTGGCTTCATCAGTCATCTGCCTCACCTCTTTTGCATTAATGGAAAGAGGCTTCTCACAGATCACATGCTTGCCATGCCTCAGACATAACAATGTGTTCTCCAAATGATATGTATGCGGCGTTGCTATGTAAATTATATCCACCGAACTGTCAGACACCAGATCTTCATAACTGCCATAGGCATGATGCATATTGAAATCCCGGGCAAAATCATCAGCCCGCTCCTGATCACGCGATCCTACTGCATATAACACAGCATTCTCAAGCAGATGCAAAGAATGACAAAACTTCCTGGCTATATTGCCCGTTCCGAGAACTCCCCAGTTGTACTTTCTCATGACTTTTTTAAGTTTCCATAAAGTTAGGATATTTTAACCGCAGATAAAACAATAACTTTTCTTTATCCCGGCAACTATCTCATATAATCAATACCCGCAAGGCTATTAACGTGTCTCCTGAAAAAATTTATTAATAATCCTGAATTTTTACTACTATGTATTGCATAGTATTATTATTTATCTATATCTTTGCATTGGATTATTTATTGCATTAACAGGTACCTTATATAGACAAAAATGAAAGTAACAGTAAACATCAACCTTGGAGGATTGGCATTTAACATTGATGAAGATGCCTATGAATGCCTGAGGAAATATCTGAAAGATCTCGAGAGGGAGTTTTCCGGAGAGGAGAGTTCAGCAGAGATCATATCAGATATTGAGACGCGCCTTTCGGAGTTATTCCGGCAACGGTTAAGCAGCTTCAAACAGGTTATTACGATTACTGATGTGGTAGAAGTCACAAACGTAATCGGATCACCGGAAGCAATAAGCGGAAGTGATGGTTCAGAGGCATTTTCAAAATCATACCGCAGGATGTACCGGGATCCTGAGAACAGGATTCTTGGTGGTGTCTGTTCGGGGCTGGCCGTATGGTTCAGAACAGAGATATGGCTTATCAGGCTGGTTTTTCTGGTTATTTCATTCTGTGCCGGGTTTGGGATTCTTCTCTATCTGATACTCTGGGCGCTATTGCCGGAAGCCAGAACCACAGCCCAGAAGATTGAGATGCGTGGAGAACCGGTAAATATTGAGAATATTAAAGAGGCAGTAAAGAGAGAATTCAAAAGTGTAAGGGAGAAGATTAAAATCTAGTAGTAAAAGAATAAACAAAGAAAGCATGGCAGCTATGAATACAGATAACACCAAAGCGCAAATGCGTAAAGGGATTCTTGAGTACTGCATACTGGCAATATTATCAAGGAACTCATGCTATGCCATTGACATTATCAATGAGTTGAGGAAAGCTCAGGTAATTGTTGTGGAAGGCACACTCTATCCCCTTCTGACGCGGCAGAAAAATGCAGGACTTTTAAGTTACAGGTGGGAAGAATCTACCCAGGGTCCGCCCAGAAAATATTATGAGCTCACTGAACCCGGAAGGAAATATCTCGAAGAGCTTGACAAAGCCTGGGAAGAGCTTGTATTATCAGTTAATCAGATACGTGGTAAATAGAAAAACTCCGGAAGATGAAAAAAAGCATAAGTATTGATATAGCAGAACAACTTTTCATGATTGATGAAGATGCCTGGGAGATTCTTAAGAACTACCTGGAAAATCTAAGGCGGAATCTTGGAAATGATACGGGAGCGGAGGAGACGATCAGGGACATAGAAGCACGTATTGCCGAGATCTTTGGCGGCGGCCAGGAACCAGCTGTAATGGTAACCCGTGAGATGGTTGACAGAATGATAGAGACCATGGGATCTCCTGATGAATACTCATATAGTGTCACTTCAGATCCATCACAAAACAGAAGAATCAGCCCTTCAGGTAATTCATTTTCTGATGCCTTTTCAAAGAGCTTGAAAAATGCAGGAAGATCTGTTGGACGGTTCTTCTATCTTATCTACAGAGCCATAATGATCATTGCCGGCAGTACTCTTTCACTTCTCGGATTTCTGGCCCTTTTTTCATTTGTAGTGACACTCTTCTTCAACGGAACCCCACTTGTAAGGGATCTGTTCGAACCTGACATTGTAAATATTGACCACCTGCTGTCAATGGCACTGAATATTGAGAATGTATTGCCTGTAATAATCCTTGCGGCAGTTGTTGTGGTTCTGCCGCTGTCGGCGCTTACATACCTGGGAATAATTATGGTCTTCAACCTCAGGAGTAAATCAAAGGTTGCCGGAATAGTGCTGTTCACAATATGGTTGCTTTCAGTGGCTATTCTGGGTGTTATACTCTCAGCAAAACTTTCGGTTTACAGCGAACATAAGAGAAGCACTACCCGGATAGAAATTGTAAATAAGCCTGACACTATATATCTGTCACCATCACGGAAACTGTCAGATTTGAAAGGCTGTGAATATGGAGCTGTTGAACATTTCACATATTACAAATCCATTGAGGATAATACCAGGTATGGATCGGTACAGATAAAATTTTTCGCAAGTGATTCAACAGGTGCTTTTATCCATATTGACAAAGAGGCACTGGGGAAATCTGATTTTGAAGCCCTCAACAATTTGCGGAATATTGAATACAACGCCGGTTTCTCTGGCGACACACTCTATTTTGATGAATACTATTCCATTAAAACTGGAGAAAACTGGCATGGCTCAAATGTTGACATTTCTATTGTCCCGGAAAAAGGTACGATAATAAAATGTCTCCCGGGGCTGGATACTGAAATACTTGGCTCACGCTTTTTCAGCCTCCACCCTCCATTATTAAGGGTTTGCGATTACGGTTTTGAAGAGATAACAGATTAGGTTTTCTGTTCCCGTGGATTTTTAGTTTACAAAGCCATGGCTTCACACAAGCCATGGCTTTTTAACTTCTCAAGCATTTTGATTATATTGCAGGTTCAATTAACCAACACTGTATTTTCATGAGAGAGCTTTCTATCGGAAAGATCAGGTTGAGAAAGCTTGTTCAGGCAGACAAGAGTGAACTGGCATCGCTTGCCAACAATAAAAATGTATGGAACAACCTTACTGACCTGATGCCCAATCCTTATACAATCAGCGATGCCTCTTCATTTATTGATATGGCCTCCAGATCTGAGACCAATGTCATCTTCGGAATAGAATATGACTCACAGCTATGCGGTGTAATAGGTCTCCATCGTCAGAGTGATGTTTTCCGTCTTACAGCAGAACTTGGATACTGGCTTGGGGAATCATTCTGGAACAGGGGAATTGCATCCATAGCCATAAGAATCATTGTGATTCATGGTTTTGAAACTCTTGGGTTGGAAAGGATTTTCGCAGCAGTTTACGACTTTAACAAAGCGTCGCAGAGGGTGCTTGAAAAAGCAGGCTTTTTTTTC
>QKCK01000174.1 GCA_003245695.1 Bacteroidota bacterium
CTGACAGGGAAAAGAGGTGTTGGCAAAGAGACAGCAGCACGTGAACTCTTCTCGCGCCTCCGGCAATCAAATAATCTGAATGAATTTATAAAGAAAGAGGCAATAGAACTGCTTGACACCACCAACGGCTATTCGCCTAAAATGGATGACTTCCTTGAGAGAAATGAAAATAACTTTGTATATATCTCCAATGCGGAGGCGTTAATGCTTAAAGGCAGCATTGGCTCACTCAATGGCATAGAGATACTGGCAAACAAACTCAGGTCTTTAAATAACATTGTGGTTGTTATCTCAGGCAAAAAGGGCCAGCTGTCTGAACTGATAAACATGTGTGAACCTGCACGCGAATTATTTTATACACAGTTCCATTTTGAGGATGTCAGACCTGAAATACTGTCTGAGATAGCCCTGAATTACCTTGAGGCAAATGGCTACACTATCACCGAAAAGGCTGCAAAAAAGCTGTTATCATATTTCACATATGAGTACAAGCTCCGGGGTAACAACTTCAAGAATATTTACCATGTATACAGTGTTATCAATGACATTGTCTTACCAGGGCTGATAACCAGGGTGGTTGATAATCAACTTTTTAGCCAGAGGAACATAAACCGCATCGAAGAAGAGGACATACCTCAGGTTGAGGAGAGAGATGCCACCGAGGCACTTTCAAAGCTGGAATCACTGATAGGACTTAACGAGGTTAAGACCAGCATTTTAAATCACACCAGCCTGGTTCATCTGAACAAATTAAGGAGTGAGAAGGGCTTTTATAACAGGATGCCTCCTATGCATATGGTATTCACAGGTAACCCTGGTACCGGAAAGACCACTATCGCTCAATATATAGGTGAGATTTATAAAGGCATTGGCGTTCTATCGTCGGGTCATCTGGTAGAGACAGACCGTAGCAAGCTGGTAGGTCAGTATCTGGGCGAGACAGAGAAAAACACACTGAACGCCATTGAAAGGGCAAGCGGCGGAGTATTGTTCATAGATGAAGCATATAACCTGTTTGTTGAAGGTCAGGATAAAAGAGACTTCGGACACAGGGTGATAGAGACGCTACTGACCTATCTGAGCCTTGAAGATTCTGATATGATAGTGATACTTGCAGGTTACAGCAACGAAATGAACCGTCTGCTTGAGTCAAACCCCGGTCTGAAATCGCGCTTCCCCTTCATTTTCCATTTTGATGACTACTCACCCGACCAGCTTATGAAAATCGGGAAGAAGGTTTTGGAAAGAGAACAGTATACCTTATCATCAGAGGCAGAAAAAGCCCTTTCGCAATATGTAATTGACGAATATAACAACAAGGATGAACATTTTGGTAACGGCCGTTTTATTACCAGGCTGCTGGTTTCCCATATCATCCCGGCAGTAAGCCGGAGAATAAGCCTCCTGAAACATGAACAGTTCTCAGCAGATATGCTTTGTACTATTGAGTCGTGTGATCTGCCCGACAGAAACCGCATTCTCATTGAAGCATCCCCCGTGGATGAAACAGTATTGCATAATTCACTTTCACGACTTGACAGTCTGATAGGCCTTGATATTGCAAAGAAGGCACTTCATAATTATGTTACCATATTCATTCTCAAGCACAGGCAGGGAGATCTCAATCCCAGGTTATATAACTCATACTGGCATTTCATAGGGAACACCGGGACAGGTAAAAGCACTGTTGCAGAGATACTGGGTCATACATTACAGGGTCTTGGAATACTGAAACGCGGCCATTTAGTCATACTCAATGTCGAGGAGTTCATCAACTCGGGATATATGTTCGACATAATTGAAAACGCTCTGAAACGGGCTAATCACGGTCTGCTGTTTCTCGATATGGATTCTCCTGAACACAAAGACAAGACATTCGATTCTGTCCGCATCTGGATAGAGAATAAAGTCAGAGAGCTGAAGTATAATATGGCAGTTGTGTATGCTGAGGCAGGTGATAAAAATGAGATCATAGCAAAAAACCTGGCAAAAAACGGTATTGTCAACTTCAACCAGTCAATTGTATTTAATGACTTCACCAATGATGAGCTATTGGCTATCTTCAGACAACTGCTTAAACAGAATCATAATCTTGATCTTGATCCTGAGGCTGAACAGGAGATATCAAGATATATCAAAGGGATGACAGAAGGAGCCAGGGACAGCTTCATAGTTAACGCCCGTACTATGCAGTTACTTGCGCATACTGCTGCACAGATAGCACAGCTGCGTATTGCAGAGTCAGGCGAAGAGTCTCTCTCCGTCACTTTTAAAGATGTTGATAGCTTTGAATGGGACAAATCTGTCTCAGGATACAGAAGAGTGGGTTACAAAGCATAGCAAAAACCAGGGAGACACAGAAAGAGATCAGATTGAATAAGCCTCCAATATACATAAGGAATAAAAAACAGCAGCATAGCTGCTACATCCTGGATCAAGCGGAAAAGATGGGGAGCAATTGTATACTCCAAATTTTCTGAATGGATAAATAGCAATCGCTTCTTGTCTTATTGTGGACAGCCCATGCGTATTGCCTTCTTTGTTGTTTAATCTCGTATCTGCAAAAACATTAGCCGCAGAGCGGTGACATCTTTGTAGAAAATTCAATCAATCAGAGTTTTGAGCCGCGTAGCGGTGACATCTCTTTTCGCAAATTGCAAAAGCCAGTCTGTAAGATGTCGCCACGCTGTGGCTTCAATGTCCATTATATCTGATGCTACAGAGATTTCGCAGCTATGCTGCTTATGATTCTTATGATATTTTATCCTTAATGCGCATATCAACCAGCGCAGGCTTCGCCGGGCTCGCCCCCGGCTATCGTCGCGACCTCGGTTCGTGCGCTCCGTGGACAGCCCTCGCACAGGACCGGTACAAAGAAATGAATAGTGTTATTACTTTTTATACAACCCCAAACATAGCCTGTCTTTAACCATTTGCATTTCAAGACTGACCAGCCATAGTCGCCATATGCCATCATTCGACACAAATAATACTGCCTGACAGATCACATAACACACATGCTTCCACCGGGCTATGCTGCGGTTCCACACCCCCGATGCCGGAGGCATCGCAGCCCTGTAACACAATGCATACCCAAACTACCCTGCGACCCCGAAGGGTGGTCGAAGAAAAGCTCTTATTAACGCTTTCATTACCAAAAGAAAAGTGCAGTAGCTGACCTCTTAATACAAAACCCCGGCGAGGATTCATATAAAAAGAAAAGTTAAGGCAAGCCAAAACAAGTTCATTTTACTTATTTCGATTTTAATTATTAACTTTATTTCACTATTTTTGTTTATATGTAATAATAATAGTTCTCTTTTATGCTTAATATGAATATTGGATACCGCATAACACAGTCAAGAAAGCAACTTAAATTATCTCAGTCTGAACTGGGACAAAAGGTAGGCGTGTCTCGTGAGATCATCGGAAGGTACGAACGCAGCGAGGTTTCTCCTTCCATTGAGGTGGCTATCAAAATTGCTGATGCCCTTAATGTTTCTCTCGATTACCTGGCAGGAGGCAATGTGGCTCATTTTGATAAAAAAACTATCAAACTCATTGAAGAGATTGAAGGTCTTAACCCCGAGGTTAAAGAAAAACTCTATTTCCTGGCCAATGCAGTGATTCGTGACTATAAGGCCGGACAAGCTTACTTAACGCGTTAAATAGTACTGGCATGAACTTACAATATATATCCGACAACAAGGGTAACACCACCGGGGTATTTATCCCGATAGAGGATTGGGAGTACCTTAAAAGAAAAATTGGTGATCTTGAAAAGGAAGAAGAAAATATGCTGACCATCCCTGAGTGGCATAAAGACATTATAAGGCAGCGCTTAAAAGATCACAGGGAAAATCCCGCCGACGTCCTTGACTGGGATGAAGTAAAAAGCAAATTCAAAATCGATTGAAGCCTTATAAGATTGTCATTAAGCCCAAAGCGTTCACTGATATTCAGGAAGGTATCAGCTGGTATAATTCCTGCCGGAAAGGGTTGGGCATACGTTTCCTTAACGCCATACAGGAAGATTTCAAAGTGCTACGCATTAACCCATATTTCCAGGTGCGATATGATGAAGTGCGGTGTCTTCCTGTGAAAACGTTTCCATTTATGATTCATTTTATAATTGAAGAAGACAAACACCACATTGTCGTTCTTGGTGTCATCAGTACCTTTAAAAATCCTGATGAATGGGGAAAATACAAACAGAAAACTATTCGTAAAAAAAAATAGCACTTAAATGACAAAACCCCGGCGAGGATGCACCAGGGTTATGTTTATCCTGTGTTGTTTAATGTAATTTATTACCCAATTTTTTCTTTGGAATAAAGATTCATTTAAGACAACATTTTACAAATTTTAGTTTGTGTTACTCGATATTATTTAAGCCTAAGGGTGTTATCGCTTTCAATATATAGTAATAGTTAAAATAGTTTGGGCCATTATGCTTTAAAGAAAGAATATTCTGGAGCAACACCTTATTGTTTTCATTGCCATTGACAACCAAATCAATAAGATCAGCAAGAAACTCATTTTTGTATGTAATGCGGAACAATACGAATGCTGCAGAGACTTGGGCACTTTGATTACATTGAGTATTATGCAAGACATTATATAATAACTTATAGATTTCATCAATTTTTGTAAATCTCAAGTTTTCAAACACATATTCTATTGAAGATAAAAGTACATAGTCATCATCATCGCCAAATTTCTCTAAAAATTTGAGACATTTGTCATAAGGTAATGATAAGCTCCAA
>QKCK01000071.1 GCA_003245695.1 Bacteroidota bacterium
AACGCATGGATGCGTTGATATCTATGAGAGCTACCGGTACACCTGATGACTTTGCCCGGAAGATGAGAATACGCAGGAGCACCCTCTTTCAGCATATCCAGGAGCTTAAAGTGGCAGGTGTTGATATCAGATACTCATATATCAGTCAGACATATTATTATGCCGATGACCGGAGAATAAGAATTGAGTTTGAAAAACCGGGAAGCCATAATACAGGCGCTAAAACATATGAAGAGAAAGAGAAGAAGAATCTTTCCCTCTCATAGTTGATTAAACAACTTGTCTCACTAATCTGTCAGGAGGAGAGTTATGGGACTGTTAAAAGCATATTTTCGATTGTCGTGGATAAGGTTATACTTTATCATTCTGCTACTGTATCTGCTTACTATGTTATTCTCACAATCGCTGGTTGATGAGACTGTATATTTTAACACCTATAGTGAGCAGCTTACCTTTGACAGGGCTGTCGATCTATACCACTCTATGATGAGTCTTTCCTGGGTAGGGTATGCATTATTTCCCTTCATAATACTGCTGAAAGTGTTGGCTGTATCAATGATAATATATACAGGTGTATTGCTTCTGAACAGGAACAGGCAGCTGACGCTGGGTACTGTGATACGCGTTGTTACAGGATCAGAAGTCATCTTTGTCATTGCGGGAGTCATGAAAGCTTTGTGGTTCTGTTTTTTTGCAGAAAACTATACACTGTATGATTTAAACTTTTTTTATCCGTTCTCTCTTGCAAACATGTTTAAGCCTGACGAGGTAAGTGCTTTATGGATATTCCCTTTGCAGACAGTAAACCTGTTTAATATTCTTTACCTGTTGCTGCTTGCCTATGGGATAAGGGTTCCAGGTAACATGGAAAGGACTCTCTCTGACAGGATAGTCGCCGGCACATATCTGCCTGCACTGGTTTTATGGGTTGCCTTTATTATGTTTCTATCGGTAAGTAACAGCCAATGAGAAGAGTAATTATCATATCAGTATCTGTAATGCTGGCTGCTCTCCTGGCTTTTATGGTTAAAGGCATTCATAAAGGGTTACATCATGAGTCCACTGGGCTGTTACCTGGCAGTGCTCTTCCCGCTTTTACCTACTGTGATCTTGATGGTGGACACTACTCCTCCGCTGATGTTGGGGGTGGACCTCTGCTGATAGTGCATTTTGATCCTGACTGTGAGCACTGTGAATATGAGATAGAAGGCCTGTTTGGCAGTAGGGAGTCATTGAAAGGATGCAAAGTGCTGTTGGTAACAGGGGCTGACACTGCCTCTGCCAGATCGTTTGTCAGAAGGCATGGGTTACTTGACTACCATTCTTTTGTTGTGCTTCTTGACACAGCATACCAGTTTGACAGTCAGTTTGGCACCGGCCTGATACCGGCAAACTTCATCTATGACAGTGATCTGAGACTCGTTAAGCTCCTTGAGGGAGAATACAAGACAGAGACAATACTAAAATACCTGCGTGCCTTTGATTGATGTATCACAAATAAAACGACAATCGGTCATGCAGCATGACTCATCTGACTGCGGTGCTGCATGCCTTGCCTCTGTGACAAGGTACTGGGGTGGTAGTTGTACCATTGAGTGTATTAGAAATGCAAGTGGCACAACACAGTACGGAGCCACAATGCTGGGTCTCTATCAGGCAGCGGCAAAACTTGGTATTGAGGCAACAGGCTATGAAGCCTCTGTTGATGATATAATCTCATATAAGGGCATACTGATATTGCATATAAGGCTACCGGAAGGATTGGAGCATTATGTTGTCTGCTACGGCTTCGAGAACAGCAGGTTTGTTATCTGGGACCCGGCAAAAGGTATTGACTATTATTCTGTTGATCATCTCAAAAGTGTATGGCATAGCAGGAAGTGTCTGGGACTTGTAAAAGGCAATGGCTTCAGGCATAAGAGTGACGATCGCAGGGAGAAGAGCAGATGGTTAAAGGGTAGTCTGAAACCTGACAGAGACATTCTCGTCGTAAGCGTCTTTATAGGGATACTCATCTCTGCTCTGGGTCTGGCTATGGCAGTGTATACAAGGAAGCTGCTGGATGAGATAATACCTTCAGGTGACATAAGACTATTGCTACTCTCTTCTCTGCTTGTCTTTATACTTCTTGTTGCACGCATACTGTTTACTGCCATCAGACAGTTATTTCTACTTTCTCAGGGGAGGGACTTTAACATCAGAGTGGTCAGGAGCTTCTACAGCTCATTACTGTTTCTTCCAAAGGCTTTCTTTGACACAAGAAAGACCGGCGATTTTGTTGCCAGGCTGAACGATACCATGCGAATACAGAAGGTTATCTCTGATATCTCAGCTGTATATATCATTGACATGCTTGTCATCACCACCACACTCATCTTGATTTTCCATTACTCGGCAGTGGCAGGTTTTATTTCCCTGGCGGCAATACCTGTTTTATTCATGCTGGTGTATGTCAGGAACAAGAGTATCATCCGCCTTCACTATGACGCCATGGCTGGTTATGCATTAAACGAAAGCAATTATATAAGCTCTCTGAAAGGTATCACAGAGATAAAGGGTCTGGGCTGGTATAATAGTTTCATCGACCGTGGTAATGCCATTTTCTCATCGTTTCAGGGAAAGGCCTTCAGCCTGGGACGAATAAAGATAGGTCTGGGGTTGTCCACCGGTCTGGCAGGTACTGTTTACCTGGTTTTGTTGCTGCTTTACTCCGCCACAGAGGTCATAAAGATGCAGATGACAACAGGTGAGCTGATGGCACTGCTGACGCTCAGTTCCTCACTGTTACCCTCTATTCTCAATCTTGCGCTGCTGCCTATTCCTTTTAACGAGGCAAAGGTTGCCGTGAACCGTATGTTTGAGTTTACACGTATGGATGCTATTGAGAAGGAGGAGGGGAAGGAGGGGAGACTCACCATAGAGAGTCTCAGGCTTGAGGGTGTCACATTCAGGTTCCCGGGTCAGCGGCTGTTGCTGAAAGATATCTCTATGCTTGTTGAGAGAGGAAGGATAACAGCCCTGGTGGGTGAGTCAGGGTCAGGCAAGACCACCATGGCCGGTATAATCATGCGCTTCTATGACCCTGAAAAGGGGATGATAAGAGTAAATGAAGACATCTCTGGCACAGCCTTATCCTATCAGTCGTGGCATGCCTCTGTGGGATTAATACCTCAGGAGATACATATCTTTAACGGGACATTAATTGAAAACATCATTGGTGAGGTGACGGAAGAGAAGCTAAACAGGCTCTCCGCTATTATCTCGGCGAATGGTCTTGAGCAGTTCTTTAACTCCTTTCCTGCAGGTATCACTACCCTTCTTGGTGAGGAGGGGGTTAAGCTGTCCGGAGGGCAGCGTCAGTTAATAGCCTTTATCAGGATACTGATACATGACCCTGATATCATTATCATCGATGAAGGTACGTCCAATATGGATCTTGAGACCGAGCATTTCATAACCGGATTGATAAGACGCATTAAGGCAGGAAAGGGCATTTTGCTTATTACTCATCGTATGGGGCTGATAAGGCATCTGTGCGACAGGATATATGTACTTGAAGGGGGTGTCATCTCCGGATGCGGGACACATGAGGAGCTTTTAATGAAAGAGAATCTTTATAAGCGGCTTAATGAAGAATATGTATGATTTTTCCGATAGTCTGACAATAATAGACTCTGCTGTTTTTCCTTTGCTTATGCAGGGCATAAAAATGTTCTGCAGGCAGAAACCGAAAAGCCTGAAGAGAGTAGGTGATTTGTAAACTTATTAGTTATGAAGAAATTAACATTGGAACAAATGGAAACACTGCAACCTGCTGGTAGTGATGTGTTAGATTGTATTTCTCAGGTTGCTTCAGGAATGAGTTTATTGGGTAGTGTTGCTGCAATTGGTATTTTTGCAATGACACCTATAGGATGGGGAATCCTTGGTTTGAGTGCAATAGGATTTGCTGCTGCTTTAGTTAGCAACCCAACTGCATGCGATGAATGACAATCATTTTAAGAATTTTCAATCAGATATCATGAAGACAATAAACATCAGAAAGAGCACACAGTTCTCGGAAGATAGTAAGATCATGGTTCATGCCGGGGAGAGGTCAATGCACGTAAGAGGATTTGACGCCAGGTCATTCACAGTGGAGGATGAAGAGGAGATATATGCCTCACACGACTGGACACAGAGTAACAGGATAGGTTATGACTCTCTTGGTGACGGCCAGACATATATTATTATGCCCAGACTGACAAAGAAGCTGGCATTCATTATTCTGATAACTTTTATGGTCTGTGCCGCTGTATTTTTCTTCACAAAGATACGGTGGTCATTTATCCCACTTATACCTTTCGGCATCTATATCCTTCTTTACCTTACCTTACTGAGAAAGAAATACCTTATTGTAGAGCAATATGAATGATGTAGACTTGTTTGTCATTTACGATGTCTGTTACAAATAACCGGACTGGTAAATAACCTTGTCCGGTTATTGATTCTACGGGCAAGAGGTTTATAAAGTCGAAAGGCGAAAGTCCAAAGTTGAAAGTCCGTAGTCACCAGAATCCCACTGAAAGAGTGAACGACTAAACGACTAAACGCATCAACGCTTCAAGTGCAAAGCCGAAAATTCAATGGCCTGAGACCTTACCACTTTACCACATGCTGTGATAGAATTCTGTCTGTAGATTATGAAGCTATTATGAGATATAAATTATAACTTCACACAAACATTATTATTTGTTTAATGGCATTTC
>QKCK01000050.1 GCA_003245695.1 Bacteroidota bacterium
TACCATTCTTAATAAAACTTCTCGCAAAATATAGTCTGCTTATTTACTTATCTGACTGGGGTTTATGCCAAACTCAGCAGTAAAAACCCTGCTGAAATGCGAAAGGTTCTTGAAGCCAGTCATATAAGCTGCCTCCGACACCTTAATATCAAGTGAAGCAAGAAGCTCTTTTGCCTTGCGGAGTCTCAGCCACCTGAAGTATTGAGCCACAGTCAGATCTGTTAGTGTTTTAAACCTCCGATAGACCTGGGTTCGGCTCATTGCAACACCCTGGCATACCCATCTGATATCAAAGTCATCCTCCAGATGACTCTCCATAATATCATGCATCTGATGAATGAAATCGACACACTCTTTATTCTGAGAATCTGATTTCAGAGGAATGGTTTCCGGATGGACAGACATCTTTATAATATTAATTATTACAATAGCAAAAGCCGTTAAATCGACAAAACGGCTCAACATACAGGCTATTGTCATAGGAGCATTGTCAGGCTCCTGTCAGAATGGAATGCGAAAAGTATTACAAGTTATTAATAAAATATCAATGACAAATGATCAGGCTCTTCTTTTGTTAATTCTTTTAACTTTGGAGAAATTGTAACAGCACAAAGTAAAACTATCAAAACCATGAAACAGATCCCGATTCTGATTTTTGCAGTTATGTTGCTGGGAGCCGTGTCGTGTAAACCACGGCAGAAAGCTGCACCGGCAGTTGCTGCAATAGATGTCTCTCTCACTGCTGAGGAGAAAGCAGGAGGAAAACTCACCCCTGAGATATTATGGAAATACGGCCGTGTAGGATCAATAGCTCTGTCACCTGACGGCACTACTGTCCTTTATACAGTTACCAACTACGATCTGGCAACAGAGGCCCGTCTCACAAATATCTACTCTGTCCCTTCTGCCGGTGGCGAGGTAAAACAACTGACTACAGACGGAGCCAGTTCTCCTCAATGGATTGATAATGGAAACAAAATAGCCTTTATTGCCGGAAGCAAGTTATTTACAATGACACCCGAGGGTAACAACAAGAAGGAGATAACCGGCCTTGAGGACTTTGAGATATTCTCAGTTTCACCTGCCGGCGACATGATCTATTTCACCCGCCGTGTGAAGCTCGACCAGACAGCAAATGAGAAATATAACCTCCCCAATGCGAAGGTCCGCATCATCGATGACATGATGTACAGACACTGGAACTACTGGAGTGATTATTCATACAGCCATCTCTTCGTCGCAGGGTTTGACGGCTCTGCAGTAACAGGAGTGAAAGACCTGCTTGAGGGCGAGAGGTATGAGACACCTGATTCACCATACTTTGATGAGGCAGAGATCAGCTGGAGCCCCGATGGCAAATACATAGCCTATAGCTGTAAGAAGCTCACGGGCAAAGAATACTCATTAAGCACCAACACTGATATTTATCTCTACGACATTGCCACAGGTGATGTAAAAAACATTACCGAAGGCAATATGGGTTATGACAAATATCCACTCTTCTCTCCCGACGGGACTATGATAGCCTATTCAAGTATGAAAGAAGGTGGCTACGAGTCAGATCTGGAACGGTTGTTCATCTACAGCATACCCACCGGTGAACGCAAATGGTTGTCAGAGGGATGGGACTATGACGTTCAGAGCATGCAGTGGAATGGCAATGATATGATATGGTTCACCAGCCCGTATCGTGGCACACAGCCCATCTTCAACATAAGCATTGCTGAAGGCAAAGTGACCAGGGTCACTGAAGGCAAATATGACATTGCCCCGCTGGCACTAAGAAACAGCACCCTTGTTGCCGGTGTGATGTCAATGCAGAGACCCACAGAGGTTGCTACATTCGACATGTCAACAGGTGCAATGAAGATGATAACGGATGTCAACGGACACATCTATGAAAGCATTAAGATGGGTGAGACCGCAGAGCGTTTTACCCGGACAAAAGATGGCAAAGAGTTGCAGAGCTGGATCATCTATCCTCCTGATTTTGATCCTTCAAAGAAATACCCTACTCTCCTTTACTGCAAAGGTGGTCCACAGGGGTCACTAGGACAGGGATGGAGCTACAGATGGAACTATGAGATCATGGCTGCCAATGGCTATATAGTCGTTGCCGTCAACCGACGCGGTAACTCAGGATTCGGGAGTGCCTGGAGAGAGCAGATTTCTGGCGACTACGGAGGCAAAAACATGCAGGATTACCTCGATGCTATAGACGACATGGCAAAAGAGCCTTATGTTGACAAGGATCGTCTGGGAGCCGTGGGTGCAAGCTACGGTGGATATTCTGTCTTCTACCTGGCAGGAATACACAACAAACGTTTCAAAGCCTTCATCTCGCACTGCGGAGTGTTTGATGTAACAGCCGAATATTACTCAACCGAGGAGATGTGGTACCCGAACAAGGATTACGGAGGGAAGCCATGGGATAAGCCTCAGCCGGCTGCCTATAACAAGTTCTCACCCATAACCTATGTAGATAAGTGGGACACCCCAATACTCATTATCACGGGGATGAATGACTTCAGGATACCTTATACACAGAGCATGGAGGCGTTCAATGCGGCACAGCTGAGAGGCGTTCCAAGCCGCCTGCTTATCTTCGAAAACGAGACTCACTGGGTAACAAAACCACAGAACGCAGTGATATGGCAGAAGGAATACTTTAACTGGCTGGATACTTATCTTAAATAGGTGTTTCACCATAAAAAGAAAAGACCCTTTATGACGTAAAGGGTCTTTTCTTTTATACTATTTCAGGAACTTAACACACGATGGTGCATTCAGCCTGAAGGTATACTCTTCGGGCTCAGGCATGCCTGTCTTACGGTTCACCCTGAAGAATGCCAGGTCACCTGAACGCTGGTTGCATACAATGATTCTTTTACCATCTTTGCTTATAGCCATATTTCTTGGCCAGTTACCGCCACATGACACATGCCCTGCCAGCTCAAGAGTGCCACCGCTGACATTGAAGACAGCAAGAGAATTATCACCACGATTGGTCACATAAAGATTTCTTCCTGATGGCGACAGTGCAATATCACCACTGTAATTCTTTTCTGTGAACCCTTCAGGAAGGGCACTAATTGTCTGGCGCAACACAGGCACCTCACCTGTGATATCAAAAACGGTCACTGTTGAACCTAACTCATTTACAACAAAAAGATTCTTCTCTCCCTTGTCAGTCACCATGTGTCGTGGCCCGCTTCCCTTCTCTACAGTTATGAAAGGCGTTGCTGCCGCCACAAGCTTTCCGGCAACAGCATCAAACGAAAATAGATAAATGCGGTCAAGGCCAAGGTCTGTGACATAATAGAGCTTCTTCGTGCTGTTATAAAATACCATGTGAGGATGCGACACCACTGAATCAGGGGCATCAAAGAATATCGTATCCGTTACCTTTTCAGGTATGCCTTC
Source organism: Bacteroidota bacterium (assembly GCA_003245695.1). GTDB lineage: Bacteria > Bacteroidota > Bacteroidia > Bacteroidales > VadinHA17 > SR-FBR-E99. The sequence continues at coordinate 3,424 of QKCK01000050.1, forward strand.
TGCATTCAGGCTAACCACAGATACAGATCCACTGCCGTAGTTGGCAGAAATAATATACCTGTCATCATCTGTAAGAGCGAGATAGCACGGGCCTCCTCCACCCTGGTTTATAGCTGTCCCGACAAGCGGGTTTAACTCACGATGGTCAACCCTCATCACTGAGATACCTCCGCCATCTCTGCCTGCAAACGACTGAACCTCATTAACCATATAAATAGTTTTGTCACTGGCCTGTGTAAAATATGATGGGTTGTTCCAGACCGAGGCTTCATTAATAAGCTGGGGCTCACCACCACGACTGAATCCCATGAGATAAACATCAGAATGACCATTTTCAGAATAGGTTGACACCATAAAGAAATTATCCTTTCTCTTCCCAAGGAAAAGTGCCACAAGGCAGAATAGAACTAGCAGTATAGGCAAAGCCGACCCCATCTTCATAGCTTTATTATTTTGGTTTTGTCAAAGATATAATATTAAAACTATCACAGGTATATTAATATTTTCAACTACCACATGCCACCCCGCCCGCGCTTCGGCCGGGCACCCCTCCTTTTAAATGAGGGGAAACCTAAACGATGGTAACTCTACAGGGGCTACATAAATTGAAGAAATCGTAAACTCCTGAATATATAGGGAGTAAACAATCCAAACTTCCCCCTCCCTGGTAAGGAGGAGTCCGGCCCGCCAGCAAGGGAAAAATAGTCAATTACTGAATCCTGCATGGCGGCCGGGAGGTGGTGTGAATTACCAACTGGGTTTGCCCCCTAAATCCCCCAGGGGGGATTTGAGATTCTGGATCTTACCTCAGCTTCAATTTTTAGTATAACGGTTTCGATATCGGTTTCAACGTCATAGTTGTTGAATCTGATTACCTTTAAATTATGTTTTCCCATTTCTGCTGTTCTGCCTTCATCATATTCCCGTCTGTTTTCATGGATAGGTCCGTCAAGCTCAACAACTAATCGTGCCTGGTGGCAGTAGAAGTCAGCAATAAAGATGTCTATAGGATGCTGACGTCTGAACCTGACATTTTCTATCTGCTTGCCTGATAGTCTGTTCCACAACAATTCCTCAGCCCTGGTCATATGATTTCGCAGCTCCTTTGCTTTTCCAAAGGTTGGTCCTTTAGCCCCGTAATACATCTGTTTATCTATCTCTTTCATCTTACAGACATTTACTTTCTACTAATTTACATTAATTAATCTCAAGTCCCCCCCGGGGATTTAGGGGCAAGTATCCGAGTCAACCATCTAACTCATATAGCTTTCCAGGATCAAAAAGCCATACCATCCCGCCCTCCTTTCTGTC
>QKCK01000145.1 GCA_003245695.1 Bacteroidota bacterium
GGCTCTAGCTATTAATGCTCAACACCAGAACAGAATCATACGGGCTAAACAGACCCTTAATGATACAATTACACATGTGGATAAGAAAGTATCATTAAAAAAAGGCACTATACTCCAGTCTCCAATGGAAGTACCCGACATTATTCTGGATGAAGATATGGCCGAGGAGTATCTTAAGCATATTTTTTCAACACCATCAATCTGGAAGAGGCAAAATGAACCCTTACGTGATGAGTTGGGGGTACTGTTATATCATTATGCAAGAGCTCCTTTTGATTCAACTGCGGCGTTCCTTACTCTCTTACCTTATGACTCACTCCGGATCCCCTGGAAAAGATTTTATATTATTGACTCGGTAAAAATAACGGTTCCATTAGTAAGTGCTGACACATTGGCAGTGGATTCGATATCTCTTCAGGTCAGACCACAAGAGATGTATCTTACCATTGGCTCAGATTTGCGAAAAATAAGTCTTTCGTCTGATCTGCAACCCGTTACCAGAAATGATACTCTGTTTGTCAATGACTCTGTTTTTGTGCTGTTAAGTGATTTTATCCCTGCATCATTGCCCAGATCAGGTGGGGATACAACGATACTGATTATCTCTGATACTTTACCATGGGCGACACTTCCAGATAAGGAATTTCCTTTTCGCCGGATGAGGTATCCATTCATGACTGATTCAATAAGGGCTGCCGTTAGTACTATCATCGATGCTCTCCATGGAAGGGATTCAACTATTATTAAATTCACCGGTAGGGGAAACTCAACAACGGATGTCTGGTTAAACAGTCAGTCAGGCAACCTTAGACGTTACTGGTTACAGGATATGAATGGTGACTCTGTAACAGTATGGATAGGTAGTCCTTCAAGAAATACAATCAGTATGGAGACCGAAGATGGCGTTACCTTTAAGCGTCAGGTATGGCGCAATGATCTGGTTGACAAGAAGATAAATACAGTTGCCGTAAAGGATGAAGAGATCAGAAAGGTAGAGATGAACAAGATAGACCCTAATACATGGAAATACAGGGGCGATGTTTCCTATCTCTTCTCCCAGAGCAAGGTCTCTGACTACTGGGTTGCCGGAGGCAATGATAACATCTCATCAGCTCTTGACATAAACGGATATCTTTATTACACCAACAAGGAAAAAAAGGTATCATGGACCACAACAGGCAGGCTGGCTATTGGACTGCTATGGACTGATGGAGTAGGAGTGAGGAAAAATCTTGATGTTATTGATATTGCATCTAAAGTTAACCATAAAGCCTTTGGTAAGTTCGATTTCTCAGGACAGCTGCAGTTTAAGACACAGTCCTTTGTTGGTAAAAAGTATACCTCGGATACTTCATATGTAGTTTCGAAGTTCTTTAACCCGGCCACCTTAATTCTTGGTTATGGTCTTGATTATAAGCCTACAAAAACTTTCTCTGTGAATGTCTCTCCACTTTCTTATAAAGGTATTTATGTTCCTGCAGCAGGGAAGATTGATGAAACGCTTTACGGCGTTGAAGAGGGTAAGAAATCAAAGAATGAGATGGGTATGTATGTAACCCTGAACAGCAGCGATAAGATATTTAAGAAGATTACAATGACTAATAAGATACAGTTCTTCAGTAATTTTCTGAATAAGCCTCAGAATGTTGATATTGACTGGGAGATGACAATGACAACAAGCCTTAGTTGGTTTGCTGATATAAAGCTCAATACATTCCTCATATATGATGATGAAACCCTATTCACTGTCACAGATGATGAAGGTAATGAACGGAAGATACCAAAACTGCAGTTTAAAGAATTGCTTGGACTAACGCTGTCGTTCAGATTTTAGAGCTTCTTGGTATATATACGGAATTTCTTTACGATCTCTCCTCCAAGTCTTTCATATTCTCCACGCATAGGGAGATTTTCCTCGAGGACAAGATGACTGTCGATGATTTTCATCTTTCTTTTTATTGCTGATTCAAACATCTTTGCCCCCAGCAGTGAATCGATGCCCTGTGACCTGTATTCTGACCTTATTCCACCCAGTAGCATTACAAGTTTCTTTGATCTTTTCGAAGCTCTAAGGATATGTACTATCCCAAACGGAAAGAGATGTCCTCCGGATTTCCTTATTCCCTCGCTGATGTCAGGCATGGCAATGGCAAAAGCGATAGGTTTGGTGCCGTTGGTAACGACCTTGACGAAGGCTGGAGTCAGCAGAGGCAGATATCTGCTAGCCAGTTCAAGCTTCTCAGGGTCAGTTAGCGGTACGAATCCATATATCTCCTTAAAAGTGTCATTCATCAACTCCAGAATATCAATAATATATGGTTTCAACTCTCTTTTCTTCCTGAACTCAACAATTTTTATGTCTGCTCTTTGGTTTGCCCTTGCAAATATCTTTTGATAAATAGCCGGTATTGATTCTGGTACTTTAACGTGATAATTTACTATATCCTTCTTTTTTACATACCCCTCACCTTCAATCAGAGATGGCATATATGGATAATTAGTAGCAGTTGTTATCACCTGGGGGTATTCAAAGCCCTCAATCTGAAACCCTTCCGGGTCTTTATCAGAGAAACCAAGTGGGCCTATCATAGCCTCCATATCTCTTCCTCTGGCCCATTCTTCAAGGGCAGTTACCAGTGCATGGAACACCTCTTTATCCTCTTCACACTCCACAAAGCAAAGTCTTGCATGCTTTTCATTGTTGATTTCATTATACCGATGGCTTATAATACCCATAATCCTTCCGACAGGCTTTTTATCCCTGTATGCCAGAAGCATTATGGTATCGTTATACCTGTATGAATTATTCTTCTCTTTGTTAAATAACTCTTTTTCGTCAAGCCATATTGGTGGTAGCCAGGAGAAGTCATTTTTATGAATTTGGCGGGGCATAAAAATAAAAGTCCGCAGCTCTTTGCGACTCTTGACTTCCCTTATCTCTATTGACATATTCGCTCTTAATTTCCTTAAAGATAGTTTTTAAACCGAATTATTCAAACAACAGTATCTAAATCAGCATATCTGCAGTAACAAACAGACAGTAGATAATACTTGCCAACCCGTTTACTGTACCAAAGGCGAGATTTACCCTGGTAATATTATCCGGTTTTACAATAAGATGCTGGTAAATAAGAAGTGCAAAGAACAGGGCAGATCCTATCCAGTAAAGTATGCCTGAATCATATACTAATCCGGCAGCTATCACTAAAATGACTGTCAGCAGGTGAATTATGACTGATATTATAATAGCATTTGCCCTTGATACTTTAGCCGGAATTGAAAAGAGACCTGTCTCTCTGTCAAAATCGTCATCCTGAAGTGAGTATATAATATCAAAACCACTAACCCAGGTAAGAACAATAGCGGAGAAGAGAAGAGGTAGTACTGCAAAATGACCTGTGACGGCTATATATGCTCCTATTGGTGAGAGGCTGAGGCCAAGGCCTAAAATGAGATGGCATAGCGCCGTAAACCTCTTGGTATAACTATAGCCAAGGATAACAATCAAAGCAACAGGTGAAAGCATAAATGCAAGCCGGTTAAGAAAGGCTGCAGAGGTGATAAAGAGCAATGAGGAGATAACAGTGAACAGCGATGCATTCAGGAGTGATATTTTTCCTGAAGGGATTTCTCTCCCGGCTGTTCTTGGGTTAAGCTTGTCAAATTTTCTGTCAACAATTCTATTAAAGCTCATTGCAGCACTTCGTGCAAATACCATACATGCTATAACCAGAAGCAGAACTTTCACACTGAATCTGTAATTATCACAGGCTATCGCAATGGTGAAGCCTGTGATGGCATACGGCATAGCAAAGACTGTATGACTGAATTTTACCATTGAGAGATAGTCGCCAGCCCTGCCCAATACTCTTTTCATAACCAGTAAAGATTATCTTAATGTTGCTCCCAGCTCCCTTGTGAAGGCGCTGACAAAAGAATTCATAACCTTTTCGATACTCTTGTCGGTCATTGTCTTAAGGTCGTCTCTGAGAATAAAACTTACAGCATATGACTTTTTATCTTTACCCAGTGAATCATTCTCGTATACATCAAAGAGAGATACTTCTCTGAGAAGATTCTTTTCGGTGGCAAAGGCAATATCCTGTATCTGGCTGAAGGCTATTTTACTATCAACAAGTAATGCCAGATCCCTTCTTACCCATGGGAACTTTGGAAGCTCTTCAAATACAATCCTGTGACTGCTGATAATTTTAATCAGAGAATCCCATTCAATATGGGCGTAGAATACATCTTGTTTTATGTCAAATAATCCAAGATATTTCTTTGATATTTTTCCGATTGTAGCCAGGGGTGTTTTTCCAAATGAATACTGAAGAGAATCAGAGTAGTAGTTAGCTTTGAAAGAGTTAACTGTCAGTTTTCTCAGATTTATTCCAACTCTTTCAAGAACCATTTCAGTATAACCCTTTAAGTGGAAGAACCCTGTGGGTACCAGAGGTGTATTCCATGCCTGGGGTGCAGCATCACCGGTGATGGCTATATCGAGGTTCATTGTCTCTGAATAGTTATCAGTTATCTCTTTAGAACCATTGCCATCAAGACGCTTGTATATATAGCCCATTTCATAAAGCTTGAGACTAGTGTTCTGCCTGTTAATATTCCATGCGATAGTATCAAGCATTCCTTGCAGCAGCGACATTCTCATGGCGTTAAGGTCAGAGCTGAGAGGGTTTGCCAGCATAACCATCTGCGAGGGGTCAAAGT
>QKCK01000268.1 GCA_003245695.1 Bacteroidota bacterium
GTGTATTAATATGAATCCATTCAACCATCAGCCATTAACCATAGATCAGCTTGACAACGACTGTCTCTGTTTTCTGAGCAACAAAATGAAACCGGTAAAGTCGTCCAGATTATTTATGGGTTATATACATGATGTTAACAGTAAGCTTCTTTCAGATTTCTTTAATGTCCCTGACGATTTTTACAGGCAGGTCATTTTAAGGCAGGATTTGTTATGCAGGTATCTTGATGGCGGCAGAGCTACAATATTTTTTAAAAACGGAATGCCTTCTGACTACATCGACAGATCAGTGGATCTATCTCAGTTTTCTGACTATTCAGAAGCATACCACAGGTTAGTTTATGATATTACCATGCTGAACTGTAATGCAATAGACCTGATATTGGTGCCTGAAGATAGCGTTAGGGTATTTTATGTATCAGGAGGCTTTGCCGGAAATGAGATCTTTGTCAGTCTGCTGGCTAACGTATACCCTGACATGGAGATATATACAACAGAGATTGAAAACTGCAGTGCACTTGGTGCTGCGCTTGTGATAAGGGATCTTTTCGACAGAAATGATAGTCCGGAAATTAATTTAGAACTCAGGAGATGGGAGGCTTTTAAAAAAAACTGACATATATTGAAAGATAAGTCAATTGGCATGTTTTTCAGAGAAGGGATAGCCAGGTAACAGGTTTTCTTCTGAGAAGAGTATTAAACAGATAATAGATAATGCAAATAGATATGAAAATAATGCATCCTGCTGAGCAGATTGTGAAAATCATAAGCAGGATATACAGCAATGGTATGACAACCACTTCAGGAGGTAATATCTCTGTCATTGATAAAAATGGGGATATCTGGATTACACCATCTGCTATTGATAAGGGGAGGTTATCTGAAAAGGATATTGTATGTTTGAAGTCTGATGGATCAATTGAGGGAATACATAAACCATCTTCTGAATACCCTTTTCATAAGGCAATCTATTCTATAAGGCCTGATATTAAAGCTGTGATACATGCGCATCCGCCGGCATTGGTTTCATTCAGCATTGTGCATACTACACCTGACACAAATATTCTGCCTCAGGCAAAGCAGATATGTGGGGCAATAGGCTATGCAGATTATGCTCTGCCTGGCAGTGAAGAACTGGGTGATATGATTGCTGCAGAATTCAGAGACAGTGAAAAGATGTCTGTTATCATGGAGAATCATGGCACTGTACTTGGCGGGACAGATTTGCTGGATGCATATCTGCGTCTAGATTATCTGGAGTTCTGCGCCAGAACAATAATAAACGCCCGGCTTATCGGAGAACCACGATATCTTTCAAATGAACAGATAGAACAGTTTTTCAGGCACCGAAACCATCCCATAGAAACAGATGATCAGGTCAGGTATATGTCTGAAGAGCACATGGTCAGAAGGAATATCTGCGAAATTGTCCACAGGGCAAGTGAACACGGATTAATGACCGGCATCTATGGATCAGTCTCAGTTCGTACCACAGAGAATACTTTTCATATAACTCCGGCTGATAAACCATGTTGGGACCTTGATACCAACGATATTGTTCAGATAAGTGACGGCAAAGCTGAACAGGGTAAAAAACCATCTGTCTCAGCCGTTCTGCATCAGAGAATATATGAGAGGCATCCAGGTATAAACTCTGTCATAATTACACAGCCTCAGTATTTGATGGCTTATTGCACCACTGATGTAAAATTCAATGTTCGCACTATTCCTGAGAGCTGGATCTTCCTTCAGGATGTTCCTGTTGTGCCATTTGAATCACAAGCAGATCTTAATACTATCATTCCTGATTTGTTATGTGTGAATACTCCTGCTCTCATAATTGAGAATGACTCTTTCCTGGTGACCGGCGATAAGCTTATACAGACCTTCGATCGTCTGGAGGTGGCAGAGTTCAGTGCTAAGTCGCTTATTCTGGCCTCTCCTGTTGGACAACTGATTCCTATTACTGATGATCAGGTTGAAGATCTGAGAAAAAAGTTCTTAAGTTAGGTGAGACAAACAAAACCATTCAACTATAGAAATAACTGAAAAAGAAATTCGTATGAAACGTTTTAGCACAAAGCTTTTACTGGCCTTATTTGCATTACTTTTCTATTGCGGGTCGGCAATGGCAAAGAATGAGGTAAAGGAATTGGTCTGTGAATATCATACCAATCCATTGGGCATTGACATTAAGCAGCCACGCTTAAGCTGGCAACTGGTGTCAGATTCAAGGAATGTGATACAGACAGCTTATGAGATCCAGGTTAAGGATGGCAGCCCCAATGGCAGAGTGTTATGGAGTACTGGAAAAGTAAACTCAGGGCAGTCGGTGGACATAGTTTATGAAGGAGCTGAGTTGAAATCAATGCAACGTGTGTACTGGCAGGTACGTGTGTGGGATAACAATGGAAAACAGACTGCATGGAGCAAACCGGCATGGTGGGAGATGGGCATTATGGAAGCTGAGTCATGGAAAGCATCATGGATTAGCGTTCCTGATAATATAAGCAGCCCGGAGATAAGGCCATGTCCATACTTCAGAAAAGAGTTTCCAAGTGATAAAAAAGTTAAGTCAGCGCGTATCTATATTACCTCCCTGGGGCTCTATCAACTATATCTTAACGGAGAGAAGGTGAGTACTGACCTCTTCACCCCGGGTTGGACGAGTTATAACAAAAGACTGCAATACCAGGTATATGATGTGACTGAGAAACTTCAGGCGGAGAATGCTATTGGTGCAGTGCTGGGTGATGGCTGGTATAGTGGTAAGATAGCATGGCAGGGTGGTAAAGAGTATTACGGTGATAAACTCGCTCTGTTATGTCAGTTGAATATTGAATATACTGATGGCACAAGTCAGGTAATATGCTCTGATCAGAGCTGGAAGACTGGCATTGGACCAATTGTTGGTTCAGACATTTATGACGGAGAGACTTACGATGCCACAATGGAGATTCCTGGCTGGGTAAGCCCCCGATTTGATGACACCAAATGGCAACCGGTGGCACTTATTGATCATACCAAAGAGACATTGGTTGCATCGCAGGGTGAGGTAGTCAGAATATGTCAGGAGATAAAACCGGTAAAGATAATCACTACACCAAAAGGAGAGAAGGTTTTTGACATGGGACAGAACATGGTTGGCTGGGTTCAGTTGAATATCAATGGCATCAAAGGTGACACGGTTATACTAAAGTTTGCAGAGGTGCTCGATAAGGATGGTAACTTTTACACCACGAACCTCAGAGCTGCAAAATCAACAGATACATATATTCTCAAAGGTAATGGACAGGAGACCTATGAGCCTCATTTCACCTTTCATGGGTTTCGTTATGTTCAGTTGATTGGATCTAATGGCGAGCTAACGCCTGACATGATCACGGGCAAGGTTATCCATTCTGATATGAAGCTCACCGGGTCATTCACCTGTTCCAATCCTCTGATCAACCAGCTGCAGCACAATATCCAATGGGGGCAGCGTGGTAACTTTCTGGATATACCCACCGATTGTCCGCAGCGTGATGAGCGTCTGGGATGGACCGGTGATGCTCAGGTTTTCAGTATGACTGCTGCATATAACTTTAACGTTGCTGCATTCTATACAAAGTGGCTAAGGGATCTGTCAGCTGATCAGCTGCCTAACGGATCTGTCCCCCACGTTATACCTGACGCACTCAATCATGCCGGTGGCTCAACTGCCTGGGGCGATGTGGCAGTGATCCTTCCATGGAGTGTATACCTTACCTATGGAGATAAGCGTATCCTGGAGGTACAATACCCAAGCATGAAAGCATGGGTTGAGTATATGAGGAGTCGTGCCGGAGATGATAACCTGTGGGAGGGTGACTTCCATTTTGGTGACTGGCTGGCATTTGCCACTACCCGTTCAGATTACCCTGGGGCAACCACAGAGAAAGATCTGATAGCCACAGCATACTATGCATATTCTTCAGGTATACTTTCAAAGGTAGCTGCAATTATCGGTAATGAGAATGAGGCCACAGAATACAGTGACCTGTCAGAGAAGATAAAGAAGGCCTTTATTAAAGAATATGTCACTTCTAACGGACGTCTTGTTTCGCACACACAGACGGCCTATTCACTGGCATTGATGTTCGGTCTGCTGCCTGAAGAGCTGGTGTCAAAGGCAGCAGCTTATCTGGCCGGCGATGTGAAGAAATTCGGTCACCTGACTACCGGCTTCGTGGGCACTCCGCTGTTATGTCAGGCTCTATCTGATAATGGCTATGCCGATCTTGCTTTTATGCTCCTTAACAGGGAGAAATACCCATCATGGCTCTATCCTGTCAAACAGGGGGCAACAACTATCTGGGAGCGATGGGATGGACAGAAACCTGATGGCACATTCCAGGACGTTGGAATGAACAGTTTTAATCATTATGCCTATGGAGCAATAGGAGAGTGGCTCTATACATATGTGGCAGGACTGAATATAGACCCGCAGAACCCGGGTTACAAACACATTATTTTCAGACCACATGTAGGTGGAGGTCTGACCAATGCCAATGCTGAGTTTATCTCTCTTTATGGAATGATAAAATCGGGATGGAGTGTTGAAGGTAAGGACTTTGTGTATAGTATCACTGTGCCTGCCAATACAACAGCAACAGTTGTGCTGCCATGTTCAGACCCTTCCAGGGTATCAATGAATCAGACAGTGTTAGACAAGAGTATTGTCAG
>QKCK01000017.1 GCA_003245695.1 Bacteroidota bacterium
GACGTTAGTTCAGAAGTTATTTTTCAATTATTCTGCAGTCAGCCAAGCGAATTGCCAAATGCAAACGCAATATATCTCAGATATAACATGACTATCAACAGGTATATTCCTGATTTTGTTCCTCAGCAATGGGTTATTGATATGTATGCCGATAATGACATAAGAAAACAGGTTTACTTTGGACAGAAACTCATTCAGATGCAGGGTATCGATTATCCAAATGTTTATTGTGTTACAAAGTATCAGGGTAATCCACTTCTGTTTACTGCAGCTGTTTCTAACTACATGAATAAGCCTAAAGTATTCAGAGTCGCTGAAATGTATCTGATCAGTGCTGAAGCCAAAGCTCACAATTCTGCAACTGAGTCTGCCGCTTTGGATGATCTTAATTCTTTAAGAGTAAAACGCGGTCTTTCTTCAATATCTGTGACTGGTGCCGTTCTTATGGATTCAATAAAGCTTGAGCGAACCAGAGAGCTGTTTGCTGAAGGATTCAGGCTTGATGACCTCAAACGCTGGAACGAAGGTTTTTCAAGAAAAGACCCTCAGGATGTTAATTTTGTTATGACCGGTACTGATTATGCTTCAAAAGTTGTTACTGCTGGTGATAATAAATTCCAATGGGGAATTCCAACAAATGATATGACAACCAATCCTAATCTTGCTGGACAGCAAAACCCGGGATGGTAGTAGTTAATACCTGAAAAAAAGGTGGCTGATTATAGCCACCTTTTTTTTTAATTTAAAACTTATTATTTTCTGAACCTGAAGCGGCTCTCATCCTTTCTTTTCTTCCTCCTCCTGTCTGTCACGCTCTTCATCACAATGTAAATGACAAAAAGGATGATAACAAATATAATCATCCCCTTAAGGCTCTGTGGCATCATTTTGTAACCCTCCTTATTATTCTTAGCCGGTGTGTATATAATCCCTGTTGCTCATTCCATATTCCCTGGTGGTCAACAGTGTCAATTCTGACACTCCCTGAGGAATGTAGTATTCTTCCCTCCCGGATCAGAATACCTGCATGTGATATGCTCTCTCCTTCACCAGAGAAAAAAAGAATGTCTCCCGGCAGAGCCTCTTCAATGAAATCAATTATCTCGCCACAGAGTGACTGATCACTACTGTTCCGTGGCAAAGCTATACCATGCATCTTGAAAACAATCTGTGTGAGTCCGGAACAGTCTATGCCTGCCATGGTGCGTCCTCCCCACAGATATGGTGTGTTAAGGAACTTGATTGCATCATCCACAATAGTAGTCTCTGATCCTGAAGTCACTTCGTATGGATTGTCGAGAAGCATCCATTCTTCTTCCTGACAGTTGAATTTTCCAGTCTGAATGTCAAGATCAAGTATCTCACTTCCATGATAAAGAGTGACAATACTCCTGTCTGGCTTTTCGCAGTTTACTTTATTGGCTGTTATGATGCCGCTGCTACCTGAATGCCATTCACTGCTTAATGCTTGTGTGCCGTCAATCCATCCGGTAAATGAATCAAACAAAGTTGTTACTCTGAGCCAGTTGCCTGCCTTTTCAGTTACATTGTATCTTTCACCAAAAAGGATCTGGCTTATCATCTCCGACCTGTGGGATGGTGACTTACGAATCGGCAGATAAACATTATTACATACTCTTAGGCTCATAACTTTGCTATCTCATATCAACTACCTCAACACCTTTATGTTCTGAGAGGTCAAAAACAAAAAAATCTTTATTGTGTCTGGTTGTGAGATCATATTTGTCAACATATAAAGTCACAAGAATTCCATCTTTGGTCTTATACTCAGCGCTCTTGAGTGAATGATCATTCTTTCCTATCTTAAGCCTTATCCTTACCATGTTGTTACTGAGCTCTTCAGGATAAAGATCAATCAGCCAGTACTTAGACGTTTCATCTATCAGTCTCACCTTGTAACCTTCCTTGTATAACGAATACAAAAGTGAAGGTCTTGATGTAAAGGATTGGTCGTCGGGGTTATAATTATTGATAGTCACTTCGTCAACGTCATCAAGATAGCTCCATGAGGTTTTTCCATCAGACCATACAGTGTTTGTCGGAAGGATAAGTTTATACATATCTCCTGAGATAATAACGGAGCCCTTTATTGTATCAGTACTGTTTTCCCTGGCATCGTATGTTGCCAGTCTGAAGACGATTGATACTGATGGTGCCTCTTTAGCTTTCATGCTGAAGTCAGACAGCACCTTCATGGCAGCAGGATCCTGTTGTGCACTTAAAACTGCACAGAAGAAAAAGAATGATATAAAGGCGGTTATTCTCATATTATACTGTTTCCTCATTTAGTCTCTTCAAAATCTGTTCCAGAGTATTCATATCCTGAACAATCACCTCTCTTGCCTTACTGCCTTCAAAAGGACCTACTATGCCTGCAGCCTCAAGCTGGTCAATAATTCTGCCTGCCCGGTTGTAACCCAGCTGCATTCTTCTCTGTATCAATGAGGTAGAACCCTGCTGGTGTTGCACGACAAGCCTTGCAGCTTCATCAAATAATGGGTCACGTTTTTTCAGGTCCACTTCTCTTGTGCTATTATCTGCATCATCGTCACCATAATATTCTGGCAGATGCAATGCATCGGGATAGCCCTGTTGTGATCCTATGAATTCAGTGAGGTCTTCAATTTCAGGGGTGTCAACAAAGGCACACTGTACCCTGACTGGTTCTCCTCCCTGTGAGATGAGCATGTCACCACGTCCTACAAGCCTGTCAGCACCTGATGAATCAAGGATAGTGCGTGAGTCAACCTGTGAGAATACTCTGAAGGCAATACGTGCCGGGAAATTTGCCTTGATAAAGCCGGTAATGATATTTGTTGATGGCCTCTGGGTTGAGATAATTAGATGGATGCCTATGGCCCTTGATAACTGTGCCAGACGACCGATGGGAGATTCTATCTCACGCCCTGCTGTCATAATCAGATCAGCAAATTCGTCTATAATCAAAACTATGTATGGCATATAGTCATGACCTTTGTTGGGATTGAGCCTCCTGGCAATAAACTTCTCATTATACTCCTTGATATTTCTTGACTGTGAGGCTTTAAGCAGCTCAAGCCTTTGATCCATCAGGATACAGAGTGAGTTTAGCGTATTTATGACTTTTTTGGTGTCGGTTATTATTGCATCATCTTCCCCGGGGAGTTTAGCCAGAAAGTGTCTTTCTATCTTGGCATACAAGGGTAACTCTACCCTTTTAGGATCAATCAGAACAAGCTTTAACTCTGACGGATGTTTCTTAAACAGCAGCGAGGTAATGATGGCATTCAGCCCTACTGATTTTCCCTGCCCCGTTGCCCCTGCCACCAGTAGGTGAGGCATCCTGGTCAGATCTATAATATAAGGCTCATTGGTAATGGTACGCCCGAGTGCAAGAGGTAGTTCATATTTCGAATCAACAAAAGAGGTTGATGACAGAAGCCCTTTCATTGCCACAGTGGATGAGCTTTTGTTCGGCACCTCAATGCCAACGGTACCTCTACCCGGTATAGGAGCTATGATTCTTATTCCAAGGGCTGAGAGATTAAGTGCAATGTCGTTCTCGAGTGTCTTTATCCTGTTCAGCCTGACACCTCTGTCAGGAACTACCTCATACAATGTGACAGTAGGGCCTACAGTAGCTGAAATCTGTCTTATGCCAATCTTCTGGTCTGCCAGTGTCTTGATAATATTCTCCTTGTTGCTGTTCGTCTCTTCGTTGCTTGTAGAAGTTGAATTACGATAGTCTTTCAGCAGTGACACTGTCGGGAAACGGTATCGTGGCAACGAAAGACGGGGATCAAAAGGGGGCAGGTCAGACAGAGGGTCATCACCATCATTATCCCTGATACCGTTTTTGTCAATAACGCTGATCAAAGGTCTCTCAACAGATTCTGGTTGTGAGTAAAAGTCGTCTTCCTCATTATTCTCATCTACAGTGTCACCGTTGACTATAAGTGGTTCAGAATAAAAAGGATCGTCATTATCATCTGATATTGGTTCTTCCTCTGTAATTGTCTCTTTGACATCTCTGTTCTGGTCTTCTGGCTTATCAGTGGCAGGCTTGGTTGTTGCTGCCCTCGCCATTGCTGCAATAGGTTTTCTGATGGCATGAGGACTGACATTCCATGAAAAGATAAGATAGGCTATGGTTATCACTCCCATGAGAGCTCCTGTTCCAACTTTACCCAGTAATTTATTCAGCCAGTCAGCAATGAGGTAGCCATGTTCGCCCCCGGGTCCGGCTCCAAGAAATGACGAGTGCCCCCCTATAAACCCAAATATTACTGATACAAGAACAGCTGCGATAAGGAAACGAAGAACATTCTTCCATAGTCTGAAATACTTTACCCTCATGAGGGCAAGACCAAACGCACCTATTACCAGCGGAAGGAAAAATGATCCCAGACCAAATCCTTTAAAAATAAAGTAGTATCCAACCTTGAAGCCAAACTTACCCCCCCAGTTCTCATATATATAATTACTGTTATCATTTATGTTTACTGAATCCTGATCTGCTTTTCCCGAACTGAGGTAAGAGATGAAAACAACAAGCATATAAACAGCGAAAACAAGCAACAGAAGCCCGGTGAAAAACCTGACTTTCTCCGATGTTGTTGGACCATCAATATCGGAATTATGTGCTTTTTTGCTTCCGTTTTTCTTTGGTTTTGCCATATCACATTAATAATTAAACTT
>QKCK01000289.1 GCA_003245695.1 Bacteroidota bacterium
AGTTGAAGAGCTACCAGGGCAGATCCTTTATCCGATCTATTCTGCATCCATAGCTCAGTTGGTTTAGTCCGCCAGCTGGTGGAAGAGGTCACTGGGGTGCCTGTCCGCCCACCGGCGGAATTCCAGTACGCCCCACCAATCCACAGCCATATGTATTTTGTATATGTACTTTATTCAAAGATATATAACGAGATTTATATAACCTATATATACAAACTATTATAGATAAATGCCCACTTACAAAATTAAAGTAATCATCTCTTTGGATAAAGTTATTAATAGGTTGATTTGTTGATGCTTTGAGCTAAATAATGGTCTTTCTTTTTCTTTCTTTGGATGCACAAAGAAAGAACCAAAGAAAGTGCACCACGGAGCATAACTTTGCCCTCAGCCTACGCCCGCTACACAAGGCCTGCCCGCCATGGTCTCGGCCAAAGTTCGCGCGCTCCGTGGACAGCCCCCGCTCAGACCCGCTGCAAAACAGTTAATCTCTTAATTGTTATATAGATGCTTCCAGTAATATAAATGCAGGTACCAAAGATGTACAATATTACTTTTTATACACAAAGATGTACAATATTACTTTTTATACACCCCCTGCCCGAGTGGAGCGAGGGTGGGGTGGTTGTCCCAACTGTATTTGAAACCAGCCAGGTCACATGGCAACAGAAATATGGCAATAAACAATGAATCATCAGATTTGTGCTCATACCACCCCCCGGCAAGCCGATGTATAATTGATAATAGTCAGAAAATTCAGGAGCTGGCTTTCCGGACCCATTCCCGACACCTTGGGACAGGTTCTTACAGAGGAACGGATAAACATAATCCACAGATCAATCATGCTGCCGGATCTGTTTTATTCCTTCAATTTCATTGAATGAGTGCACTATTCCTTTTATTACTGCTGAGCTGAGCCCGTTATGTTCCATTTCATTCAGCCCTTTGATGGTGATACCCATAGGAGTTGTGACTTTGTCTATCTCTCTCTCCGGATGTTCACCTTTCTGTAAGAGCAGAGCCGCTGCCCCTTTTGCCACCTGGGCAGATATCTGTCTCGCCTCTTCTGCCGGAAAGCCAACCTGTATGCCTCCCTGCGATGCAGCTCTGATATAGCGCATCATGAAAGCGGTTCCACATGAACATAATACTGTTGCTGCTGACATCATCTTTTCCTCAATGACAAGTGTTGAACCCATTCTGTCAAACAGATCTTTTATCTCTCTGAATCTGTCGTCGGAGGTATTCGTTGTGGCAAGGCATGTCATCGACTCGCATACTGCAATAGCAGTGTTGGGCATAACCCTTACTATGAATAGTTTATCCCCGGCAATAGCTTTGATCTCTTCAATGGTAAAGGCAGAGATGGTTGAGACAACAATCTGTCTATCAGGATCAAGGGCCTCTTTTATCTCATCCAGCAGCTTCACTGCCTGCCGGGGCTGTACAGCCAGGACAACAACAGAGGCTCCCTTTATGGCTTCAATATTATCATACATTAATCTGACTCCTGCCTCTGCCAATTCGCCTATTGGTTGCGACGATAACCTGGTAACAGTAATATCTTCATTAGTGAATAAGCCTGAACATAAAAGACCCTTTGCTATTGATGTTCCTATATTTCCTCCTCCAAGTATGGCAATTCTGTTTCTTTTCATCCGGAATAGCAATGATTAAACTTTAAAAAACAAACAAAAACAGCCACAAAGATACAAAATATCAATCTCTCTATACATGATGCCAGATATACAACAGCATTAAATTATTTTCAGGGAGTCAGGAAGAGGTATCCGTTGCTTTTAAGAGTGATGATCTTTACTGCAGGATCAGTGGCAAAAAAGCGGCGTAGTTTACGGACGTAGACGTCAAGGGTACGGGAGTTGAAGTATGAGTCATCGCCCCAGACAGCCATAAGCAGATCTTTTCGTGAAGTGACACTGTTACGGTTGGCATAAAGAATTCGCAGAACCTGCATGTCTCTGTTTGAAAGCTTAATTATACCGGAGGAAGATTGTAATTCAAACCGTACTGTGTCAAAGACAAAAGATCCGATATTGAATATGGTCTGTGTGCTTTTGTTTTCTTCTTTGTTGCCATACAGTATGATCTGATTTTCAATCCTGGCTATCAGTTCCTCAATGCTGAAAGGCTTTCTTATATAATCAGTACCGCCGGCTTCAAATCCTTTCACCAGGTCTGTAGTCTCTGTTTTGGCAGTGAGGAATATTACCGGCAGGTTATTGTACAATCCTTTTATTGTCCGGCATAGGCTGTATCCGTCAATACCGGGGAGCATTATATCAAGAACACATATATCAGGTTCAAATGTCTTTAATGCCGATATAACTTTTGCTCCGTCACACTCCCATCTCACTTCATACCCTTGTTTTTCAAGGGTATCATGTACTATCCTCCCCAGTGAAAGCTCATCTTCAATATAGAGAACCTTATTTTTCCGCATTGATGGGCAGGGTTATCATGAATGAGCAACCCGGGTTAAGGTTATGCACCTTAACAGTGCCTGAGTGTAGTTCTATTACCTGTGCCACAAAACTTAATCCCAGTCCGTAGCCTTTTACATTATGTACATTTTCTGCCGGAATCCGGAAAAATTTCTCAAAGATCCGGTTGTGATATTCTTCCGGTATTCCAGGGCCGTTATCGTTGACCTCGATGATGGCTGTGTTTCCTTTCCTGTATGAAATGATCTTTATGTGAGGTTCTTTATCACAGTATTTAAGACTGTTATCAATCAGATTTATTATAGCACCCTTGAAAAACAGAGGGTCAACGGCAAGTTGTAATTGCTCTTTTGAGGGGAAGAACTCTATTGAGCCACCGGGGAATGTCTGAGGCATTATCTCTGTAACCTCTGTAATAAGTGAATTAATATCAGAGACAACCTTGTTAAGCTGCTGCATGCCATTTTGGAGCATGGTATGATCAAGCACTCTGTTTATCAGCTCTTCAAGTCTCCTGGTCTCCAGTGAGGCCAGCTTCAGGTACTCCTCAAGCAACCGGGGTTCGTTCTTTAGATTATATTTATTCAGTGACTCAATTGCCACACTCAGAGTCGCAACCGGAGTCTTCAACTCATGGGTAATATTTCCTATGAATTCATTCTTCAGATTGCTGAGGATGATGTGTTCATGGATACTTCTGTATGAGAAGAAAAAAGCCAGGGCGGTAAGCATTACCAGTAATAGCCCAAAGATTATCTGGGGTAATATTTTTGAGATTATATGTCTTCTGAATTTTGTAATGGCAATATCGGTTATTACAAATCCAGGGCCTGGCTCTGGTGATCCCAGGCTCTCTTCAGGAGGCAATTTATTGCCATGTGGAGTATCATCCCACTGAATTGCAAAATCCATTCCCGTGTTTCGCATTTTGGAGGTAAAGCTTTCTCTGAATGATGCAGTATCAATGTTCATCAACCACCTGTTTTTTGTCCGATGGTCTCTGGTATATGCAGTATCACTCTTTTCCTCAGAAGCGTATCGCTCTTTGTTAGTCTGTGTCAGTTCATGAGCTATGCCACTCACAACAGGAATAAAGATAGTATCGGGTGATTTAAACCCAGGTTTTCTATGCTCCATGGCTGTTTTTGAACGTGACATTCTCAGGGAGTCATCCTGATGAACCTGTCCACGCCTCACCTCCGTGTTACCTGTACCATAGAGTAAAGAGTCAGTTATACCATTCCTTGTCTCTATTGCCATGAAGGTAAGCTCTCTCTGAAGCCGTCTCATCTCTGCACCATACTGTGTCTGAAGCCAGTATAATACAAATGTGGTGAGGAGCAACTGGCTGATGATCATCAGCCCCAGAATCCTTTTATGTCGGTTGTTCTTTCTCATATAAACACCTGATCACAAATATAATAACCCTCCGTGATTATGCTGGCATGATTAACCTTAATTAACCTGAATTGTTGTTTTGTTAACAGAATGGTTGCCGGTTGCTGTCTATTTTTGTTAAAAAATATATTGTTATGAAAATGATATTATCATTCGTACTGGCCCTTTATTCAATTGCTGCAATATGTCAGGATAAAGGGAAAGAGATATCCACCACCGGCAGGATAACATTTGAAGAGAAACGGACAATGGAGGCCAGGACAAGACCTGATGCTCCGCCGATGCCAGAGAGGCCTCCGGTAGAGAGGAAGGTGGAGAAGATACTTTCATTTACTGAGAATGCCACTCTTTATGAAGACGGGAAGAGAGTAGTTGAGGAAGAACCTGATATGCCAAGGGGTGATGGTATGCATTCAAGGGCACGTATGAGCGGAGGCGATTCAAAAGTCTATAATGATCTTGTGAAGGGAAAGATAACAGAGCAGCGTGAGTTTATGAACAGGTTTTTCCTTGTTGAGAGAGAGGTGCCGGTGACAAAATGGAAGCTTACCGGAAAACAGAAGACAATACTTGGTTTCACATGTAATGAAGCCATGAGTACTGATTCTGCAGGTATTGTCACTACAGCCTGGTTTGCCCCATCCTTTCCTGTAAAGGGAGGCCCGGCCCTCTATTGTAACCTTCCGGGGATGGTTCTGGAGGTGAGCATTAACAATGGTATGCGTGCCATAACTGCTGTATCGGTTGAACCGGCAGCGGCTGATGAACTGAAGGTGGTCGAACCCAAAGAGGGGAAACGATTAACAGAAAAGGAGTACAGGGATATGGTGGCTGAGAAAATGAAAGAGATGGGGAATGATCAGTGGAGGCCAGGAGAGAGAGGAGATCACAGACCTGGTATGCCAAGATAACAGATGACTGCTTACATGAGAACATTAACTACATTTCTTTTTATGACTATATGTCTGGTATCATATAGTCAGAGTTTTCAGATTGCAGGTGAGCTTGTTGATGAAAAGAATCTTCCTC
Organism: Bacteroidota bacterium; assembly: GCA_003245695.1. Lineage (GTDB taxonomy): Bacteria > Bacteroidota > Bacteroidia > Bacteroidales > VadinHA17 > SR-FBR-E99. Next base: position 4,890 of record QKCK01000289.1, read on the forward strand.
TGCCATCAGCCACAACAGTACTGCTCGATCCTTCTGATTCCACACTTCTTTATTTTGCCATAACAGGTAATGATGGCCGGTTTGTAATAAAGAACATCAAGGGTGGTAAATATCTGTTTCAGGCATCTCTGATAGGATACAATACCTTATATCGTACACTTGAATTACCATCAGCTGCAGCCAGTGACATGGGTATAATTGTCATGCCTGTTAAAGTTTATGGTATGGGTGAAGTGACGGTAACGGGTG
>QKCK01000209.1 GCA_003245695.1 Bacteroidota bacterium
GGCCTTGCAGGTCGTTTTAAACTTCTTGGACAGATAGTACTTGGGTTGATTGTTGGCCTGACTCTGTTTTTTAGTGATGATGTGGTAGTACGTGTTAATGTTAAGGCACCTGTCAGAACTGAGACGGCAGGCTTAAACCACTCCTCAATTGAATCGGTTACAGATAACATAGAATCCTCTACTGCATTAAATATTAAATCTACAAAAACTACAATCCCATTTGTTAAAGACAATGAGTTTGACTATGCCTGGCTTATACCTTTTGCAAAAGGGGAACTTAAACAGGCACTAGCCTGGATTTTGTATGTTGGAATAGTAATATTTGTTGTAGCTGCCGTATCAAATGGGGCTAATATCACCGACGGGCTGGATGGGCTGGCAACCGGCACCTCATCTATAATAGGGGTGACGCTGGCATTACTGGCTTATGTGTCAGGTAACATTATTTATGCAGATTACCTGAATATAATGTATCTGCCCAATATTGGGGAACTCGTGATATTCGCGGCAGCATTTATCGGTGCTACGGTAGGTTTTCTGTGGTATAACTCATTCCCGGCACAGGTATTTATGGGTGATACCGGAAGCTTAACTCTCGGAGGTATCATCGCTGTTTTTGCACTAGTGATACGAAAAGAGCTTCTTATACCGGTTCTGTGCGGGATATTTCTGATTGAGAATATCTCCGTAATGCTTCAGGTGGGGTACTTCAAACAGACTAAAAAGCGCTATGGCGAGGGGAAGAGAATATTTCTTATGGCGCCTCTGCATCACCACTATCAGAAAAAGGGTTTTCCTGAACCCAAGATAGTTACCCGCTTCTGGATAGTGGGGCTACTTCTGGCAGTTCTTACAATTGTAACATTAAAAATACGATAACTATGCAACGGATTGTAATACTGGGAGCTGGAGAGAGCGGAGCAGGATCAGCGTTACTGGCAAAAAAGATGGGACTGGAGGTTTTTGTCTCCGATAAAGGTGCGGTAAAGGAAAATTACAGGGCTCTTCTCCAGGATCATGAGATTCCTTTCGAAGAGGGAGGCCATTCTAAAGAGCTTATAATAAATGCAAGTGAAGTAATCAAAAGCCCGGGAATACCTGATACTGACCCTCTGATAATGGAGTTAACTGAAAAAGGGATTCCTGTAATATCTGAGATAGAGTTTGCCGGGAGGTATGCTGAGGGAAAGAAAATTTGTATTACCGGCAGCAACGGGAAGACAACAACAACCAATCTTATATATCATATGATGAAGAAGGAGGGGTTGAATGTGGCTATGACAGGAAATGTAGGTAACAGTTTTGCCATGGCTGTTGCTACCGGTGGATATGATTATTACGTGATTGAGCTAAGCAGCTTCCAGCTCGATGGCATGTACAACTTTAAGGCTGATATAGCCATTCTTCTGAATATCACTCCTGATCACCTTAACAGGTATGATTATAAAATGCAGAATTATGTCGATTCAAAATTCAGGGTCATTCAAAACCAGTCAGAGTCTGATTACTTTATATGGTGCGCTGATGACCCCATTACTGAAGAAGAAGTAAAGAAGAGAGGTCTGCTCTCCTGCTCATTGCCATTCTCTGCAGAGAAAACCCAGGGCATGGCAGCATTCATTGAAGAGGATAACCTAATTATTGATATAACTCAAAAAACCAGCCTTATGACCATTCATGATCTGGCGCTGAAAGGACGTCATAATACCTACAACTCTATGGCAGCAGCCATAGCCGGAAAAGTGCTGAATATCCGGAAAGATACCATCCGTGAGAGTCTGACTGATTTTCAGGGAGTTGAACATCGGCTTGAGCCAGTTATAATGGTTGCTGGAATCAATTTTATTAACGACTCTAAAGCAACTAACGTAAACTCTACCTGGTATGCTATTGAATGTATGAAAAGTGATGTTGTATGGATTGTTGGGGGTATTGATAAAGGTAATGATTATTCAGAGCTCATGCCTGTTGTAAAACAGAAAGTCAAGGCAATAGTATGCCTTGGAAAAGATAATCATAAAATTATTGAGGCATTTAAAGATGTTGTACCCTCAATTGTAGAGACCACCTCAATGGAAGAGGCAGTCAGGTCAGCCTATTATCTTGCCAGTAAGGGAGATACGGTGCTGCTTTCGCCTGCATGTGCCAGCTTTGACCTGTTTATTAATTACGAAGATCGCGGCCGACAGTTTAAAATGGCAGTACGAAACCTATAGATGATGGAGAGAGGAGCAATCAGACGTTTTTTCAGGGGTGACAGGTACCTGTGGGGCCTGATAGCCCTTTTTATGCTCGTTTCCTTGCTCTCTGTTTACAGTGCTTCAGTGGGTGTTGCCTATGCTTCCCATCATGGCAATACATTCTATTTCCTCCGTACACAGTTCTTTATGCTCTTTTTCGGACTTCTTATAATTGTAGTAACACATTGGATACCATATATTAAGTATATGCAATTCGCAACTGTAGGGCTGGTTATCTCTATAGTTCTGCTTGCTGTTACCCTGGTAGCTGGTGTGAGTATAAACGAAGCGAGCAGGTGGCTGGTGATTCCGGTGATAGGGCTGCGTATACAGACATCTGACCTTGCCAAGGTCGCCCTTGTAATTTATCTGGCACGTGGTCTTACTGTTTATAAGAATGAACTGACGAACTTTACAGTTGTGTCAACAAAACTGGCACTCCCGATTGCTGCTGTTTTTATACTTGTGATGCCGGAGAATCTCTCAACAGCATTGATGATAGCAGGCATAAGCCTGATAATTCTATTCATCGGCAGGGTGCCGGTGAAATTTATCTTCGCTTATATAGGTCTGGGAATGGCTGCTATAATACTTATGGTGGCTCTGCTGCTTGTCTTTAAGAAAGACAATAACAGGGTAATGGTTTGGAAAGCCCGAATAGAAAGCTTTTTCTCAGGCGAGAGTAACCCTGATCAGGATTATCAGGCAAATCAGGCAAAAATAGCTATATCAACAGGCAAACTGTTTGGCAAGCTTCCTGGTGGAAGCACCCAGCGAAATATACTGCCCCAGTCGAACTCTGACTTTATTTATGCCATTATTGTTGAGGAATACGGACTCTTTGGCGGAACCATAATAATACTATGCTATCTGGCTCTGATGTATCGGGGTATACAGATAGCCCGTAAATGTGATTACGCTTTCCCCACTCTTATGGTACTGGGACTTACTATTATGATAGTCTTCCAGGCATTTTCAAATATGCTTGTGGCTGTAGGCCTTTTCCCTGTTACAGGCCAGACGCTCCCTATGATAAGCTGGGGCAGAACATCGGTAATTGTTATAAGCTTCTCCCTGGGCGCAATATTAAGTGTCAGCCGTGTAACAAACGCCAGATTGAAACACGAGGAATTATCAGAGATTGAAAAGACTGATGACCATATAAATATTTAGGCTGCTATGGACGAGAAACGAATCATAATAAGCGGAGGTGGAACCGGGGGACATATATTCCCGGCCATTTCAATAGCTAACGCCCTCAGGAGACTGGAGCCCTCAGTTAAAATTGTCTTTGTGGGTGCTGTTGGAAGAATGGAGATGACCCGTGTACCCGAAGCAGGATATGATATCAAAGGTCTCCCTGTCGCTGGTTTTATAAGAAAGAAGCTCTCTCCCAAAAATATTATTGTACTGCTGAAGCTGATACGTAGTATGATGCTGGCCAGAAAAATTCTTAAAGATTTCAGCCCTGATGCTGTAGTAGGTGTAGGAGGCTATGCCAGTGGACCAGTGCTGAAAGAGGCTCAGCGAAAGGGTATTCCAACTGTCATTCAGGAACAGAATAGCTATGCCGGAGTGACAAACAGGCTGCTGGCAACCAGAGCTCAAAGAATTTGTGTAGCATACGATGGCATGGAAAAATACTTTCCGGCTGAAAGTATCATAAAGACAGGTAATCCTGTGAGATACTCATTCGATAACCTGGATGGTATGAAAGAACAGGCTTTGATTCACTTCGGACTTGATAATAAATCTCCTGTGATTCTTGTTCTTGGTGGATCGTTAGGAGCAGGTACTATAAATGACAGTCTGGCCAGAAACATTAATCTTATTACTGATGCCGGAGTACAGATGTTGTGGCAGACGGGCAGCAATTATTATGAGAGTGTCAGGGCTGTCGCCGACAAGGCTGCCTGGCGCGGAGTGCATGTCATGGGTTTTATTACCAGCATGGAAATGGCCTATGCTGCAGCTGATATCATTATCTCAAGAGCAGGAGCCGGGACTATCTCTGAGCTGGCTCTGGTAGGTAAACCTGTGATACTGGTGCCATCTCCAAATGTTGCAGAAGATCATCAGACACATAACGCTATGGCTCTGGTAGAAAAGAATGCTGCCATACTTGTAAGAGATGCGGAAGCTTATCAGAGGCTTGTTCCGGAAGCCCTCGCATTGGTAACCGACGATGAGAGGTGCAAAAGACTTTCAGCAGAGATAAAAAAACTTGCAGCCAGGAATGCTGACATCAGTATTGCCGGCGAAATACTGAAACTGATAAAAAAATGAGTGACTTTAAAAATATAGAGGGGATTTACTTTCTTGGTATAGGAGGAATAGGTATGAGCGCCCTGGCAAGGTATTTCCTTGCAGGCGGATATACCATTGCCGGTTATGACCGCACTGAGACCCCTCTGACGGTTGCTCTGTGCAATGAGGGATGTGCCATTATATATGATGATGATGTCAGTTCTCTGCCTGAGCTTTTTGGCAGTCCTTCACAAAAAGAAAAAGTGCTTATAATATTTACACCAGCCATCCCGGCAGATAGTATTCTTCTGAATCATTTTAAGGATAATGGCTATCGTATACAGAAGAGGGCCGGGCTCCTGGGTATGATCTCCCGGGAGACAGACACAATAGGTGTTGCCGGAACCCATGGTAAGACTACTGTGTCAACCATGACGGCTCATCTGCTTACCTCTTCACATGTAGGCTGCTCAGCTTTTCTTGGAGGTATATCACGTAATTATAATACTAACCTGCTTATTGGAGAGAGCCGTTTTACTGTAATGGAAGCTGATGAATTTGATCGTTCCTTCCATCAGCTTACTCCCTTTATAGCATTAATTACCGCAATTGATGCTGATCACCTTGATATTTACGGAACCGCTGAGTCAATGGTTGAAGCATATCAGATATATGCTGACAAAATATCTGAAGGAGGTGTGCTTATACTAAACGAAAAAGTAGCAGGCCGAATAAACCCATCTCCAGGGATAACATGCTTTACTTATGGGATTGAAGAAGGTGCCTCTTTCCGTGCTCAGAATATCTTTCATGGTGACGGATACTACAGCTTTGATATTGAAACTCCCTTTGGTGTGGTGGAAGGAGTAAGGCTTCTTATGCCTGGTATGGTAAATATAATGAATGCCACTGCTGCAGCAGCAGCAGCACTTACTGCAGGCGTTTCACCTGATGAAATACGTCAGGCACTCTTTTTATACAAAGGGGTTAACCGGCGCTTTGATGTAAGAGTCTCACTGCCCCAGATCACATATATTGATGATTATGCTCATCATCCAGAAGAGATAAATGCATTAATCAGTGCTGTGCGTGATTTTTATCCCTGCCGGAAAATTACGGGTATATTTCAGCCTCACCTGTATAGCCGGACACGCGATTTTGCAGAGGGTTTTGCTTCGGCTCTTGATCGCCTTGACCAGATATTCATCCTTACTCTTTATCCTGCCCGTGAGAAGCCCATCGAAGGCGTCTCTTCTGACATGATTGCCTCGATGATGAAGAACAGAAATGTAAAGGTGATAACACGTGAAATGCTTCTCCAGGAGGCAAGACAGATTAATGAAGGAGTACTGCTGACTATTGGGGCTGGTGATATTGACCGTTTTGTTGAACCTTTAACCAAAATGCTCAAGGAGAGATTCTGATGAGTCGCCTGATGAAAATATTGACAACATGTGTGGGAGTATACGTACTTCTGCTGCCTCTTATTATCCATATAAAGGTTGGAACAATGGAGTGCCGCGGTATAGTCATTACTATAGCAGACTCTTCTGAGCACAGGTTTGTTACCAGGGATGACATTATGGATATTATACGCTCAACGGGTGTCAGGGTAAAAGGGATGGCTGTAAATAAAATAGATGTCACCTCCATTGAGGCGAAGATTAAAACAATGACAGAGTTGAAAGTGGCGGAGGTATACTTCACAGCTGACAACATCATGAGAGTATACGTTGATCAACGTGAGCCGGTGATGCGGGTAGTGCCTTCCTCAGGGGGTATGTTTTTTATAGATGATGAAGGAGTGATCATGCGGCGTCATAATATTTATACTCCACGGGTTCATGTTGTTGAGACACAAATGGCATTTGACGCTTCAGCAATGAATGGCATGAGCATTTATGAGTCAGATGATACTGAAAAACTTGTAGAGGTATACGAACTGGTAAAATATATTCAGGCCGATAGTTTCTGGGATGCAATGATTGACTACATCTATATGTCTTCAGAGGGAGAAATAGAGATGGTGCCACGCATCGGACACCATACCATACATATGGGAGCACCTGATAACTACCGGGAGAAACTTGACAATCTGCTTGCATTTTACCGTGAGGCAATGCCGGAGGCTGGATGGGACAGATACCGGACTGTAAATATTGAATATGAAGGACAGATAGTATGCAGACGATAATATTTTTTTAGAACAACCATATTTAGAGACCATGAGTAAAAACGAACAATTAGTAGCAGCAATCGACATTGGAACGACAAAGATCGTTGCCATTGTCGGGAAGAAGGACGGGAGAGGAGGAATCGAGATCCTTGGCCTGTGTAATACTCCCTCTACAGGGGTAAAGCGTGGCGTTGTACTTAACATTGAGGAGACAGTAAATGCCATTAACACTGCAGTGACAGAGCTTGAAGGCCGTACAGGGATGGGACTGACAGATGTCTTCGTCGGTATTGCCGGGAGACATATAAAGAGTAAGATGAATCGTGGATATATAACACGTGAGTCATCTGAGATTGAGATAGGACATGATGATGTGAGGCGACTGACCGATGACATGTACAGGTTGCCTATTGAAGTGGGGGAAGAGATAATTCATGTAATACCTCAGACATACATTGTTGATAATGAATCGGGTATTAGCAATCCTGTGGGTATGTGCGGGCGCAGGCTGGAGGCAAATTTTCATATTGTGATAGGACAGATAGCCTCAGCAAAAAATATAGAGAGATGTATCAACAAAGCAGGAATGAACCTTAAGAGCCTTATACTGGAGCCACTGGCTTCATCGGCAGCAGTGCTGACAGATGAAGAGAAAGAGGCAGGTGTGGTACTGGTGGATATAGGTGGTGGTACAACTGATGTGGCTATATATTATGACAGTGTTATAAGGCATACTGCCGTCATACCTTTTGGCGGTAACATGGTCACGAATGACATCCGTGAGGGATGTGCCATTTTACATAAGCATGCAGAAGACCTGAAGATAAAATTTGGCTATGCAATCGGAGATATTGCCCCTGAGAATAAGGTAGTATCCATTCCTGGTATTGCAGGCCGGGAGCCCAAAGAGATCTCTTTCAGAAATCTGGCATATATCATACAATCACGTATGGAAGAGATACTTGATGCCGTGAATTTTGAGATACAGAATTCAGGATTTGCTGACAAACTTACTGCCGGTGTTGTAATTACCGGAGGAGGAGCCATGCTTAAGAATCTGCCTCAGCTCGTTAAGTATAAGACTGCCATGGATGTAAGACTGGGTTTGCCTAATGTTCATCTCAGCGGCAAGGCCCGTGAGGAAATATGCCAGCCAATGTATGCCACGAGCGTGGGATTGATAATGAAAGGTATTGAATACCTCGATGAGAATAAAACAAAACTTCGTTTTGCTGAGCCAAAAGAGATTGAACGACGCAAAACAACGGCCAGACATGAGGTTGTTGAAAATGAGGAGAGTGCTAAAGAGCCAGTGGTTGAGCCTGCATTTACCCAGCCAACGGTTTCCAGAGAGCCGGAAAACAGCGAAGAGACAAAGTCGTACGGTAAAACTATTACTGACCGTTTCAGGAACATTTGGGACAGACTGCTGGAAGCTACTGACGAAGAACTCGATGAAAACTAAGAAAGAAAGGATTAGTCATGTCAGAAGAAATAATGAATTTTGACCTGCCTGTTGAAAGGTCTTCAATAATTAAGGTATTAGGTATTGGTGGTGGCGGCAGTAATGCAGTAAATCATATGTACCATAAGGGGATCAGGGATGTGAACTTCATTGTCTGCAACACCGATCAGCAGGCATTGGTAAAGAGTCCCATACCGGTAAAGGTACAGATAGGCGAGCAGGCTACTGAAGGCCTTGGCGCAGGCAGCAAACCGGAGAGGGGACGCGAAGCCGCAATGGAAAATATTGACGATGTCATGGCGGCTCTCTCAGGAAACACAAAAATGGTGTTTATTACAGCAGGCATGGGAGGAGGAACAGGAACAGGAGCCACACCTGTCATTGCAAAAGCCTGCAAAGAGGCGGGCTATCTGACAGTAGCTGTTGTGACTATACCTTTTCGTTCAGAACATAGTCAGCGCATAAAGCTTGCTCTAAGCGGTATTAATGAGCTGCGCGATAAAGTTGACTCTCTGCTTGTTATTAATAACGAGAGACTACGTGAAATATACGGTGATCAGGGCGTCTCTGCCGCATTTGCGATGGCAGATGATGTACTGGCAAATGCAGTTAAAGGTATTGCCGAGATCATAACCTGTACCGGATACATCAACGTTGACTTTGCCGATGTTTATACCGTTATGAAAGACTCAAGCGTTGCCCTGATGGGAATAGGTACAGCATCAGGTGAAGACAGGGCACTTCATGCTATCGAAAATGCTCTGAACTCACCACTGCTGAGTTCAAATGATATTACCGGAGCTCATAGTATCCTTCTGAATATTAAATCAGGTGGAGGAGAGAATGAGCTTACAATGGATGAACTTGGCGAACTCACTGATTACATATATGAAGTTGTCTCAGAGGATGCGCTGATCATCAGGGGGCTATCAAGCGATGAATCTCTCGGTGATGAACTGAGCGTTACCATTGTTGCAACAGGTTTTGAGGCAAATAATGCTTATGACGGATATAAGCCTGAATCCAGAAAAGAGGTAGTATCACTTCAGAATCCTTCTCAGCCGGCTCTTAATGCCAGCAGAACTGAATCATCAGGTGAATATATTGTGCACCAGACACGTGGAACGGAGAAGAATGCTGATGCTAAAGAAGATGGGTTCAATCAGGGACTGTTTGATTTTGAATCAGAAGAGGACATAAACATTACTCCTGCTCCTCCGAGGGCTAACCCTGGAACCTCTGATAAACACGAAGGCACCCTCAGAAAACTCAAACATCTGCAGAATATGATGAAGAATGAAGGACTCTCAACTCAAACAATGAAAGATAATATAGAAGATTTTGAGGGGGTGCCTGCATATGTAAGAAAGAATATTGCCCTGCACTCTGCAACAAAAGCAGCGGGAAGCAATGTTTCCAAATTTACTCTTAGTCTGGATGATGATAACCAGCCGATTATCAGGGAAAACAATGCGTACCTGAATGATAATGTCGACTGATTTTCTGCTAAATATGGTTGTTGTTCGGGGGGCTTCTCTAAAGCCCCCTTTTTTTATCTTTACTTAAAGGATAATACAAGGCGAATCCATCCAGATACTTTGAATATTGAAATTCTTTGTCTGCTGCTGCTTTTGGTAGATACATTTAAAGGCGTATTCTGTTGTGGTGTTGAGTTTTATGTTACAAGAATAATTTTCAGGAATTTTTGTGGCAAAATTATTGTAATGATTCGATAAAATTGAATCTTACAAGGCCCTTTATGGACAATTCATTTGTAAATTTGTGCCCGATGAAGAAACTTATTTCATATCTGATATTGTTTCTGGTACCTGTAATGGTTTTAGCCCAGGATGACGAGGTTCTGCCTTCCAGACCTCCTTCAGGAGGGAAGAGACTGGAACAGCCAGACACTATCAGACAAAAAGGAATTAAGAAGGATGAGTCTTTACCAAAAATAACCCGGCAGTGGACATTGTCAGCTGACTATACCGAAGAGATTCCCACTGCCCTTGACACCTCCTTCAGCCAGTTTCACCGGTCAAGAAAAACAGACAAACAATCTGATTTCAACATCTATCCCGGCAACTATGGACAACCTCTGTATGAGCTTAATTTCTTTGACCGGGAGTGGTTGCCTGATGAATATCTGTATGCACACTACAAACCTTACATGTTTACACCGTCAAATCCGGTGTTTATGAATACCCAGGTACCTTTTACCGATTTTCTTTTTACCTATGGCGGATCAAAGGAAACAGCAGAGCAGGCATTCTCTCTTCGTCATTCACAGAATGTAAACAAAGATCTCAATTTCGGGCTTGAGTATGATATAATATATAATCTGGGGCAATATAAATATCAGCGCGCAAAAGATAAAATGTTCCTTTTTCATGCTTCTTATAACGGAGAAAAATATACCTCTTACTTTACTGCAGGAATAAATAATCTCAGCGTTTTTGAAAACGGAGGGCTTGAAAGCTATGCGGATCTGGAAAACGATCCTGCAAATCTTCCTGTAAAGCTGGGCCAGTTGAGTGAGGCTCAGAGCAAACTCAGAAACAGGCATCTGATGCTGATTCAGAGGTACTCTCCAGGTTCAAGACGTGATACAACATCAAACAATATAATTAAGAGCGCACCAGTAACGTTGTCATTGATAAGTGTTTATGAATGGAACAAGCGAAGGTTCTATGATGATTATCCTGATAACAGTGACTTTTATGATAATTCTGTTTATGATACTATAAGACTTGATGACCGAAGCACAGCTGATTCAATTTTTCAGGGGTTGTTTTCAAATACCTTCAGGATTGATTTCAGTGCTGGAAGTGCCAGTAAATTCCGGATAGGGGCAGGGGCCGGCATACGAAGCGAATTACGCCAATTTGGACAACTAATACCAGGAGACACAATTACCATCCCTGATGAGGAGAATATCAGGAAGAGTTCATTGATCCTTACAGGGAAAGTATTTAACAATATAGGAGATAAGTTTGGTTGGGTTGCAACCGGGGATTTATGGTTGCAGGGATACAGGGCAGGTGACTTCATCGTTAACGGGAAGATCTTCAAAGATTTCACTACCTCACACGGGAAGATAACCTGGAATGCTACCGGTACTATGGCTAGTTATACGCCATCATTCTGGTACTCGTCATGGAGTGCCAACAGATACCTGAGAGACTTTGATACATCAAGAGAGATAAGATTGATGGCAGGGTCATCTATTGATTACCCGGCATTCAGAACGAGCATCAGATTTAATTATGCACTGATTAATAACTATATTTATTTTAATCGGGAATCAAAACCTGAACAATATACAGGGGCTGTCTCTATTGTCTCTCTGGCACTGAAAAAGGAATTTGTAGTCTGGAAACTTCACTGGGATAATTCTGTATTGCTTCAGGAGACAAGCAATGATGAGGTTATATCACTACCACTCTGTGCAGTGAAAAGCTCATTTTTCTTTGACCATACATTCAGGTTTAAATCTACTGGTGGAAGTTTTGATTTTCAGCTGGGAACAGAAGTTTTTTATCATACACTCTACCACTCATATGCATACCAGCCTGTTACCGGTGATTATTATAACCAAAACACCACAGAGACAGGTAATTACCCATTTGTAAACGTATTCATGAATATTAAGCTTAAAAGAACACGTTTTTATATCATGTTTGACCATCTTAATTCAGGATATTCTGGTCATGATTACTTCCTCGTTCCTGATTACCCCATGAATATCAGGATGTTGCGTTACGGGTTAGCCTGGACGTTTTATAATTAAAAAAAATCATTATCTTTGCACCCTCGATTTTAAAAATTGCGAATCGAGCTAAGTAACACTAAATCAATTAATTTTGAAAAGGACAGTTGTTTTATTGTTAATCGTTTTTTCATCTTTTATTTCATGCGACAGGGAGAATGCAGTCTCTACGGAAGTGTCGGTTATTCATCGTGATCTGGATGAAATAATAGCATCAGGTAAGATTACTGCTGTGGCGAATTTTAACCAGACAAGCTATTTCATTTATAAGGGTGAGCCAATGGGCTTTTATTACGAACTTTTAAGACGTTTTGCCTCTCACCTTGATTTAGATCTTGAGATAATTCCGGAGAATGATATTGATAATGCTTATCAGCTTCTTAACTCAGGCGATGCAGATATAATTGCTATGGGCCTTACTGTTAACTCTGAGCGGAAGGAGATGATGAATTTTTCAATGCCTTTGTTTGAGACGCGTCAGGTACTGGTTCAGCGAAAGCCGGATTCATGGCGGACTATGAAAGTTCATGAGATTGAAAAGACGTTGATACGCAGCCAGCTTGAATTAGGCGGAATGAGCGTATATGTGCAGAAAGGATCTGTTTTTAAGCAGAGTCTGGAGATACTCGAAAAGGAGTCAGGAGAGGATATTGACATTATTGAGGTTCCTTTTGAGAGTGAGGAGTTGGTAAAGCAGGTTTCTCGTGGTGAAATTGCTTTGACTGTGTGCGATGAGCGAATAGCTTTGGTAATGAATGCATTATACCCAAACCTTGACTTTTCTACCCCGGTCAGTTTTCCTCAGAAGCAGGCTTTAGGGTTAAGAAAGGAAGGTTCTGATGACTTGCTTAATGAGCTGGATGCCTGGCTTGAAAAGTTTGAAGGTACAATGGAATATGCATTGCTTGAGAAGAAGTATTTCAAGGGTCAGCGTATGGCCAGAATTGCAAATTCTGATTATTTTTCATTTTCTACCGGTAAGGTCTCTCCGTATGATGAGATTATAAAAAAATACAGCGATACTATCGGATGGGATTGGAAGCTTATAGCGGCTCTTATCTATCAGGAGTCACAGTTTGACCCTTCAGTTGAGTCCTCAAAGGGGGCTTATGGGTTAATGCAGGTTATGCCATCAACAGGTGACCACTTTGGTTTTGATGTCACTAAATCGGTTGATAATAATATTCATGCCGGAATATCTTACATAAAATATCTTGACAAAGTTTTTAGTGATAAAATTCCAGATAAGGAAGAGAGGGTTAAATTTATCCTGGCCTCATATAATGCAGGTCATGGCCATGTGCTTGATGCAATGAAATTGGCAAGCAAGAATGGATATGATCCTGAGGTGTGGGATGGGAATGTGGCGCTTTTCCTGAATAAAAAGTCAGAACCGGAGTTTTACACTGACCCGGTGGTCAAGTTTGGCCTTTTAAGAAGCGGCGTTGCTGTGAACTCATATGTTGATGCCATACTTGAGCGATATGATCACTACAAGCATCTGGAATAAGATTTAAGTAAGAGGTTGTCAGGCAGTCTCTTACTTTCTCACTCTTCTGATGAAATCCTCAATTTCCGGTACGCCGCCCTGGTATACCAGATAACCGTTGTATGGCTCTTTTTGAGTTATCTCTGAGTTAACAGGCGTCAGCATTATCTTTTTTACCTCTTCCGGATCCTCTGTCTGACCCATGGCCCATCCCAGTTTTACCCATGCTACCTCAGGGAGCATGTTTCCTAAGGGAACAACTCCTTTAGCCATCATATCCCTGCCTGTTTCATAAACAAACATGTGGACATAACCCCATATTGTCTGGAGAGTCATGAAGACACTAACGCCTTCAGCCTTGGCCCGCTCAAGTGCCGGGTAGAGTTCTCTGTTAACATGTCCCAGTCCGGTACCTACAATTATTATCCCTTTATAACCCATGTCAATGAGCGCGTGCATCATTTCTGCTTTCATATGAGGATAATAATAGAGCATTGTAACTTTCTCACTGAAGTAGGGCATGATAGTTACGTCTCTCTCTTTTCTTCTATGATTATAGAGACTCTTTATAGGTATGACACCTTCTTTTGTCACTGTTGCAACAGGTGTGTCACCGATGGTCCTGAATGTTGACCTGTATGAGCTGTGCATTTTTCTCACTCTTGTCCCTCTGTGCAAAAAACCATATTCATCACTGGTCGGACCAAACATGCATACCATTACCTCAGCAATATCGCCATGACCTGCAGCTGTAGAAGCATGGATAAGGTTCAGAGCAGCATCTGAAGAAGGCCTGTCAGAGGAACGCTGTGATCCAACAAGTATTATGGGTACCGGAGGATTCTGGACCATAAATGACAAAGCGGCGGCTGTATGGTGTAATGTGTCAGTGCCATGACCTATTACAATACCATCTACCCCATTTGAGATCTCTTTACCAATGGCTTTAGCCAGAGTGATATACTGTTCAGGTCCCATATTCTCACTGAAAACAGCAAACAGCTTCTCTGTGTTAATATTGCATATATCTGCAAGCTCCGGAACAGCACCATATAACTCGCCCGGTGAAAAAGCCGGAATTACTGCCCCGGTACGGTAATCAAGTCTGGATGCGATTGTTCCACCGGTGCCAAAGAGTTTGACGTTGGGTTTATCATCAGAGTATGGAAACTCCTTCTCGGGAATTTTATAATTGGCTTTGTTATAACCCGTTTCCTTCATGCCGGTTATGGTAGTTATGTCAATGCCAATATTATATCCGGTCTCTATCTTGAGAACTATATGAAGATCATCGTCATTCTCTGAGCGTGGCAGGATAGTGCCTTTAAACAGCCCCCTGGTGGTCTCTATCTCTGACTGACCCCATACCCTGACATTGAATCTTTTAAGTAGTTCAAGCGAACTGCCTTTGTATCCTTGAAAATCGTCTGCCATCACTTAATCATTCACTGTTGATATCTTTTCTATTTCTTTCCAAACCTCTGCCAGGTTAACATTCCCCAGGGCCTTCATATGGATCATACCCATAACTATTTCATTTTTCACGCTGCCATTCCTGTTATTGTTCCCTGATTGTCCTAAAAACGGCAATGCTATTGCCGTTATCTCATCTATTGTATATCTCCTGTGGTTAAGGCTGGAAAGAATCTCTTCAAAATCAGGCTTGTCTGTTGCTACTACTGAAGGAAGCATGACCCTTATTATTGCCGGAAGCAGCTCTTTCTTTTTAATAAAGCCAAACAGCTCATAGATAGTCTCATATCTGAAGTCAGGGATAGTTGCCTTTCTTCTTTCAAGGCTCCGCAGACGGTGACCCAGTATCTTGCCTGTCTCACAGCAGTCAAACCCAAAGTCATTATGTATCTTCTCAATGAGAGGAATGAGGTTTCTTCTCAGCAGGTAGATCCATGTGTCTTCTGGAAGATTCCAGTCGTGCATCTGCCTTAACCTTAATGAAATGTCTGTGGGAACCTTCTTCTTCAGATTCTCAATAAGTTCCGAGGACAAAGGTATAGGTGGAGAATCAGTGTCGGGATACATCCGGTCACGCCCTGGTAAAACTCTTTCAAAAACAGTAGTTCCATCGGGGAATGATTTCCGAGTCTCATCAGGAACACGTTCAAAGGCCATCCTGAGTCTCTCTTCTACTGTCTCAAGGGCTGTCCGGATGTCAGCATCAGGCCCCCATAGTATTATCTGAGCATCTTCTTCAGATGCATTCATCCAGTCTGCAATGGTTTTAAAAAGATCATCGTCTCTTTCTTCACCCAACGCCTCTGAATGTATCATGTTGGGCTTTTCTATGCAGGCAATCACTTTTAACCTGTCACTTATCTCGTCGGCGAAAATATGTCCGGGTTGAGTGAAATGAGATAGTATGCCCTTTGCAGAAGGGAGGTTCGCTGCGAATACTCTGTTCCCCTTCTCCAGAGCCTCTTTTACAGGAGTAGCATTGGCGATTTGATCTGAAGATACTATTTCACGGAACTCCGGGTTCCATTCTGAGGGATCAGTAATAACCTTAAGTAGCTTCTTCCTGATGTTGAGGAGGGCATATTGTCTGAAGGCTTCATTATGGGAGAGTTCGGGGATCCATTTATTGTGAGCCACCCCCTTAACCTCAACACGGCACCCTCCCGTACAGCTTACATTAACATCCTCCCGGCCGGCACCTATGCCTGTCCGTACTTTACCTGTACTCCGGTTCAGAAAACGTATATACTGGGCAGCTTCAACCAGCTCGTCAGGTGTTTCACAATCAGGATATGTGACTGTCTCTATTAACGGCATTCCCAGCCGATCAGTTTTGTAAATTCTTCTATGTCCTATGTCTGATATCTCACGGCATGAATCCTCTTCGATACTTAGCTGTATAAGCCTTACTTTTTTGTTTTTAAGCTGCAGCTCCCCTTCAACACCAAGAATGGCTGTACGCTGGAATCCAGTGGGGATGCTGCCGTCAAGGTATTGTTTTCTTGTTATATGCACCTCGCCGACAATATTCAGTTTTGAGGCCAGGGCAATCTCCAGTGCTGCTTCCAGTGCCTCCCCATCTATCGGAAAAGGTGGCGTATCATCAACCTCATATGTGCAGGCAGTCTGGTTGTTAATCCTGTAGACTATCTCCTTGCGGGTCTTGAACTCCATAAGAGCAGTGCCGTCATATACCCCCATCTCACTCAGTGTGGGACGCATATGTCTTATCACCTCAGCATCATAGTCATCATTATTATGGTAAACACCGGCTCTGCATCTGCAGAATAACTTGCATTGTGTCTTTATCTGCTGGTGTACCTCCAGACCTGACTTAAAACCAATTCGCTTATAATCATTAAGCGTGGCCTCTTTCCGGGTCACGTATCCAATCTCCTTCCTGGTGTCATTGTAATTCTTCTCAGGATTAAAATCTCTCATCTTTCTAACTTTTGCCCTGACAAGTTATATAATCAATTTAAAACTCAAAACAAAGAATATCAGAAAGTTTGCTCAACTTTATCAATTGCTCAACATTGTTTCGCAAGGCATATTTTATCTTTGTTTATTCTCAAAAATGTAAATATCATTAATGACCTTGTCGCTTTTGTTTAATGCCTTTGTTGCTGTGAAGTGTGGCTGTGCTTTAAAATATTAAGCTTGCAATATGCACATATACAATAATATACGATAACTATAGCGTATATTGTTGTCAGTTTGTGAAAAAATCAGGGAATCTGTAGGCTGTGAAAATGTTCAATCGTACCTGATTGCCTTGACCGGTGTTATTCGTGCAATGAGCTG
>QKCK01000171.1 GCA_003245695.1 Bacteroidota bacterium
CTTCAGATCCGGTTTAATATCAGCAAAATCTCCCTTCAGGTGTGTCTGCTCTGCGCCATATTCGGTTGCATAACGCCGTAAGTCGCATGTAACAAATCCTTTACATCCACACTCAAGGCAACGTGATACTTCAGCCATCACCGAATTATCATCCTGATAGCCAAGCTCCACCTCATCAAAATCAATACGCAGGGAAGCATCAAGCATAGGCATCGGGACGCGCTTCTTCTCAACAAATCTGGGAGAGAGATCATCAGCTGTCAGTCTTCTGAAACTGTCGCGTTTACTAAGGAATTCTTTAGGAAGAGGTTTTACCGCTTCTCCTGAGAGGTATTGATGGCACGACACTGAGGCTATGTGTGCCTGAGCAATAGCCCCTATGATGGTATCAGGTCCGGTGACACCATCGCCTGCAGCAAAAATATTGTCAACGCCTGTCTGAAGGGTATCGGGATCGGCGGAGATATTACCCCAATCGTTTATAACCAGTTTGCCGTGAGAGGTGATGCTATTTATAGACTCTGCAAATAAGAGGTCTGTTTTCTGTCCGATGGCAGATAAAACAAGGTCAGTCTCAAGGCTGAACTCAGAACCAGGTACTGCCACCGGTCTTCTCCTGCCTGAAGCATCAGGCTCACCCTGCTGCATCTTCTGAATTGTTAATGCTTTTACCCTTCCGTCTCCATCAGATATTACCTCAACCGGATTGGCAAGAAACAGGTATTGAACGCCCTCAACTTTCGACTCATAGATCTCCATGGGGTTTGCTGGCATATCAGCCTCTGTCCGACGGTAAACCACGGTTACTGATGATGCCCCGCAACGATGGGATGTCCGGCAACAATCCATGGCAGTATTACCTCCGCCAACCACAACCACTTTTTTCCCTCTCAGGTCAGGATGAGTACCCGACAGCTCCATTTGACGCAGGAACTCAATGCCCGGCATAATACCGTCAGCATCATCTCCCTTGCAGCCAAGAGAGGTACCTTTCTGTGCTCCTGGTGAAAGAATAACAGCATCATAGTTTTCGTTTATAAAGCTGAAGGAGAGATCATCACCCAACCTCCTGCCACAATAAATCTCTACACCAATTCTGGTTATTGATTCAATTTCTTTATCAAGAATAGTGTTTGGAAGCCGATATTCAGGAATGCCATATCGCAGCCATCCGCCTGGTTTTGGTGCTGCCTCATATATATGGCATCGGTGGCCCTTTTGTCTCAACCAGTATGCAGCAGAGAGACCGGCAGGACCTGACCCGATAATCGCCACACTCTTACCTGTGTCAGGCGCCACCACTGGGGTATAAGGCATCTCTGAGGCAAGGTCAGTATCAGCTGCATAGCGTTTCAGAAAGTCAATACCAACACCCTCTTCGTTACTTAGATTACGGCGACAGGCCAGTTCGCATGGTCTCACACACACCCGCCCACAAATAGCGGGCAGTGGATTTTTCTCCTTGATAAGAGCAATAGCTTCAGTAAAAAGCTCTTTCTCAATAAGTGAGATATAACCCTGGATATCTACTCCTGCCGGACATTTAATGCGGCATGGCCCCAGACAATCAGCAAAATGATTACTAAGAAGCAGCTCCAGTGCTGTTTTACGTGCTTTGATGATAGTGTCTCCTGTGCTCTTCACTTTCATCCCGTCACGTACCTGTGTAGCGCATGATGGCTGCAGGCCTTTCATCCCTTCAACTTCTACCACACACAGAAAACATGAAGTAAATGGCTTTAACAAGGGATCATGGCATAGTGTAGGTATCTGAACTCCTTCCCTTACTGCCACATCCAGAATCGTTTCCCCGGCAGAGGCTTTCACCGCCCTGCCATCAAGATCTATTAATAATGTTTTGTTCTCTTCTTCCATGGGTCATTCTCTTTCTATGGCTTTAAACGGACATTTGTCATAGCAGACACCACATCGTACACAAAGGGTACTGTCAATGGTATAAAATGATCTTATCTCACCTGTTATTGCAGATGACGGACATAGTCCGGCGCATAATGAACAGCCTGTACACTTCTCACTGTCAATGGTATATGTAAGAAGCCTGGTACAGGTATGTGCCGGGCACTTTTTGTCTCTTATATGAGCAATGTACTCATCACGGAAATAGCGTAAAGTTGTAAGTACAGGGTTTGGGGCTGTCTGTCCCAGTCCGCATAGCGATCCTCGTCTGATCTGTTCTGAGAGTTCCTCCAGCAGTGTAAGATCCTCCTCGCATCCATCTCCCCCGCAAATGCGCTCAAGTATCTCAAGCATTCTTTTGGTGCCTATCCGGCAGAAAGTACATTTGCCGCATGACTCCTGGCAGGTAAAGTTGAGGAAAAACCTTGCCATATCAACCATGCAGGTTGTCTCATCCATAACTACCATTCCTCCCGAACCCATTATGGCACCTGTTGAAGAAAGAGATTCATAATCAATTGGTGTGTTACCCAATGATGCCGGAAGACAGCCACCTGAAGGACCGCCAAGCTGCACGGCTTTAAAAAGGTGATTATCAGCCAGCCCACCTCCGGGACCGTTAATAATCTCATTTATGGTTATACCCATTGGCACCTCGGCCAGTCCGCCTCTTCTTATCTTTCCGGTAAGGGCAAATACCTTTGTCCCCTTACTGCCAGATGTCCCTATTGCTGAAAAGGCCCGCGCACCGTTGGCAATTATCCATGGTATGTTGGCAAAAGTCTCAACGTTATTGATACATGTCGGCTTACTCCACAGCCCTGCATCTGAGGGGAAGGGAGGTTTCCGGTTTGGCATGCCTCTCCTGCCTTCAACCGAGGCAATAAGTGCAGTCTCTTCACCACACACAAAAGCTCCGGCACCTTCACGTACTGCTAAAGAAAAAGAGAATCCCCCAATACCGGCAATATTTTCACCCAGTAATCCGTGTTCTGTGGCCTGGCTGATGGCATGTTTCAGCCTTCTTATTGCCAGAGGATACTCTGCACGACAATAGACAAAACCTTCTGAAGCGCCAATTGCATAAGCTGCAATTATCATCCCCTCAATCACTGAGTGGGGATCTCCCTCTATAAGTGACCTGTCCATAAAGGCTCCTGGGTCACCCTCATCAGCGTTACATATCAGGTACTTCTCATTACCAGGGGCTCTGCGGGTAAAATCCCATTTTTTACCAGTAGGAAATCCTCCTCCTCCACGGCCCCTCAACCCTGATGCAATTACTGTTTCAATTACCTCTTCGGGTTTAAGTCTTTTTGATGCTATATGCTTTAAAGCCTCATATCCCTTTCGTTCAATATAATCATTAATGTTGCCAGGGTTGATCAAACCACAGTTTCTGAGAGCGATTCTCTTCTGTCCGCCAAAAAAACTATCCTCATATGATTTAAGATAGTCCGATCTGACGACCCAGTCATCAAGAGGTATCCCTTTTATTATATGGCTTTCAATTATCTGATTCAGCCGGGTCTCATCCACGCTTCCATAGAGAGCTGATCCGTTTTTATCTGTCACCTCAACCAGTGGTTCAGCATAGCACATCCCCACACAACTGGTTACAGAGAGTTCAAACTGAACTTTATCGTCAAGAAGCAGTGATTCAAGCATCTCGTATAATCTCCCGGCTCCGGCTGCCAGTCCGCAGCTACCCATACCTACTGTCACCCTTAAAGCTTTCATTTGAGTGCTCCTTCCCGGCGACGGATGCTTTTTATCACCCGCACTGCCTCATTAGGTGTCAGATTTCCATAGGTCATGTCACCTATCATTATAACAGGTGCCAGAGAGCAACAGCCAAGGCATGCCACAACCTCAAGAGTGAAGAGGCGGTCTTCAGTAGTACCACCATCGGTCACACCCAATGTGTCACACAAGGCTATTGTAACGGCATTTGCATTCTGCACATGGCATGCAGTACCATGACACACTCGTACAGTATATTTGCCCGCCGGCTCTAACCTGAACTGTGAATAGAATGTTGCCACACTATAAATAGTGCTGAGAGAAATACCTGTCCGCTCCGCGATTAATCTCAGAGCATTTGCAGGAAGATAGCTGTATATGCTTTGCGTTCCCTGTAGGAGAGAGATAAGACTCCCTCTCGTGTCACCCTCACTGTCAAGCAAACTTTTTATAAGGCTCAGATCCACTGAATCATCCGCCTCTTTTCTTTTGTTGGTTTCTTGGCTCTCAGGGGTCATTGGTGTTATTCCTGGTTCTTACTTTAATTCATTAAGAAAATCTATCACATTGTTTCTTATTCGCTGAACCGGATCAGAGGTATCGGCCCTGACAAAGCTTTTACCCGTAATCCTCTCATATAGTTCAATATATCGTTCAGACACCTGTTCGACAAAGGCAGGAGTCATCTCTGGCACCGTCTCACCCTGACGACCCTGAAATCCGTTTTCCATAAGCCACTCCCTTACAAACTCTTTTGAGAGTTGTCGCTGTGGCATACCGGCATCAAAGCGTTCCTGATATCCGTCAGAGTAAAAATATCTTGAACTATCAGGAGTATGTATCTCGTCTATCAGATATATTTCACCATTCCTCTTTCCAAACTCATACTTGGTATCAACCAGTATAAGACCTTGTTCTGAAGCAATTTCAGTGCCCTTGAAAAAAAGCTTCATAGCATAATCCTCAAGTTTCCTGTATTCATCTTCAGGCACCAGTCCTCTTCTGATTATCTCTTCAGCAGATATATCTTCATCATGCATTCCCTGCTCTGCCTTTGTTGTAGGCGTTATAAGAGGCTTATCAAATTTCTGGTGTTCTTTCATGCCGTCAGGCAGTCTTATGCCACAAATCTCCCTGGCTCCTGCCTTGTATGTCCTCCATGAGCTGCCGGTAAGATACCCCCTTACTATCATCTCAACAGGGTATGGCTCACAGCGATAACCTATGGTCACATTCGGATCAGGTGAAGCGATGTTCCATGTAGGCACAATTTCCTTTGCCAGGTCCAGAAACCAGGCAGCAATCTGATTCAGAACCTGTCCCTTATATGGAATGCCTTTCGGCAGAACCACATCAAAGGCAGAGATTCTGTCTGTCACAACCATAAGTAAATAATCATCACTAATGTTATATACATCCCTTACCTTTCCCACATAGAGATTCTTCTGACCCGGAAAACTGAAGTTTGTTTGTGTAATAGCTGTTGACATTTTAATATTGTTTCGTGTTATTGATCTTTGCCATTCTCTGGTTTATTGTTGTCAGAAAGAGACCTGATATTATTCTCCTCTTTTTCATATGCCCGTACAATGTGTTTAACCAATTTATGCCGGACGATGTCGCGCTCATCAAATCTTATTATTGATATCCCTTCAATGCCATTAAGAATTTTAATAGCCTGCAGCAATCCTGACTCGCTTTTCTTTGGAAGATCTATCTGGGTGGTGTCTCCTGTCATAATAAACTTGGAATTCATACCCATACGTGTCAGGAACATCTTAAGCTGGCTCACAGTGGCATTCTGGGCCTCATCAAGAATCACAAAAGAATTCTCAAGAGTCCTTCCCCGCATAAATGCAAGAGGTGCTATCTGCACTGTTCCATCCTCTATCCATATCTCCAGTTTACGATAAGGAATCATATCATGAAGTGCATCATACAGAGGTTGAAGATAAGGATCAAGCTTCTCTTTCATATCTCCAGGTAGAAAACCGAGACGTTCGCCAGCCTCAACAGCAGGTCTGGTAAGTACTATTTTTTTCACCTCCCTGTTTTTCAGAGCTCTTACAGCCAGGGCTATTGCGGTATATGTCTTACCTGTTCCTGCAGGTCCTTCAGCGATAATGAGATCGTTTATAGCGTAATCTTTCACCAGCTGAAGCTGGTTTACAGTGCGGGCCCTTACCGGCTTGCCTGTAGAACCGTAAACGAGAGCATCTTCAAACTCACCTGTTGATGCTGAACGAAGATGATCCGGATCAAGGATAAACCTCTCCAGATCTTCAACATCAAACCTGTGATATTTCATATAATAGTCGTTAATATCAGCTATCTTCTCAGCAAACAGGTTTACCTCTTCATCCTCACCAATGCATTTGATTTCATTGCCACGGGCAATAATCCTGATTTTAGGAAAGTAACTCTGCAGCTGGTCAAGAAGCCTGTTATTTGGCCCCAACAATACCACCGGATCAATACCGTCGAGAAAAATGATTTTTTCTGTCATCAGGCAATTTTCTCCCTTTTTCTCTTTGTTATGTATATCAATATATTAAAAGACAATAATAAATTTAAGCCTGCTAATAACAAAGTAAGACTATTTTTTTTTAGAAGATTATCTTTGTCGTAAGATATTTATCATGATTTTTATAACACTCACTACCGAATGGCACGAAGGGGATTACTTTAATGGCATCCTCAGGGGCAAACTGGCTACACTGTGTCCTGAGGCAGTTGTTATTAACAATGCGTCGTCAATACCTCCTTTCAACATCAAGCATGGGGCGTTTGTTGTACGAAATACTTTCCAGCATTATCCTGAAGGATCCATACACCTGGTTCTTATAAACAGCGACATGCCTGCCGATGGCAACTACCTGATTGTAAAGTCACAGGAGCACTATTTTGTTGGAGCAGATAATGGAATCTTCAGCCTTATATTAAACGCAGACCCAGAAATGACAATCGGGATAAAAAAGAGTGACTTCAATGATGAGATTGAACTCTTTGCCATGGCAGCTGCTGCAATAGTAAAAGGGAAAGACATTTCAAAACTTGGTACCACCGGCATCAGTATTACAGAAAAGGTGCCTCTGCGTGCAACAATAGAAAAAGATGTTATAATAGGCAGTATTATTTTCATTGATTCTTATGGCAATGCTATTACAAACATAACGCGTGAGATATTCGGCCGTGTTTTTGAACACAAATCATTCAGGGTCTTTATTAAGAGCAATAAATACTATACTGAAAAGATAAGTGAGACATACCATGACGAACCTGTCGGCGAGCTGGTATCACGATTCAATTCGCTTGATCTGCTTGAGATATCTATAAATGGCGACAATCTGTGCAGGTTATTTGATATTGAGACCGATGATGCTGTGCGTGTTGAGTCCAGACAGGAAGAGAAACATAATGACAGATTATTTTAAACAAGATATGAAAGAAGATAAAAGAGTCAGGGAGTTTATCAGGCTTCTTGACATAATGGATGAATTAAGGAAGAAATGTCCCTGGGACAGCAAGCAGACAAATGAGACGTTAAGGAAACTGACCATAGAGGAGACCTATGAGCTTGCTGATGCAATTATCAAAGGTGATAATGACGAAATCAGAAAAGAGCTGGGTGACATTATGCTTCATATTGTATTTTATTCAAAGATTGGAGAAGAGAATGGAGTATTTGACATAAGTGATGTACTGGAGGGGATAAACAAAAAGCTGATATACAGGCATCCTCATGTCTTTGGTGATACAAATATTACACGGGGAGCGAAAGAGGTAGAAGAGAACTGGGAGAAGCTGAAGCTGAATGAGCAGGCAAGTTATAAGCCTGTGCTATCAGGAGTGCCATCTTCATTGCCTGCAACCATTAAGGCAAACAGAATTCAGGAAAAGGTACGTGGAGTAGGTTTTGACTGGGAAGTAAGAGAACAGGTATGGGATAAGGTAGAAGAAGAACTGAGTGAGGTAAAAGAAGAGGTGCTGAACGGTAAGAGAGACAACATTGAGTCAGAGATAGGAGATCTGTTATTCTCTGTCATCAATGCAGCCAGGCTATATGAGATAGATCCGGAAGCAGCTCTTGAGAAAACAAACCGCAAGTTTATAAAAAGGTTCAATTATCTCGAGCGCAAGACGCTTATGCAAGGGAGATCATTACATAGTATGACACTTGACGAGATGAACCTCATCTGGGAGGAGGCAAAAAAGGAAGAATAGTCATTTAACGAACTTATAGCTAAGTAATTGATATATTACCCTGGCAGCCATAAAATCGGGAGCCTTATTTGCCGGAGATGGGCATAATTCAACCACATCAAAACCAATGACATTTTTCTTTTTGATGACTTCTCTCAGAAAATGCATCAACTCGCGATAATCTGGTCCTCCCGGCTCCGGAGTGCCAGTAGAGGGCATAATAGAAGGGTCGAAGACATCAAGATCAATGGTTATATAAACATTCTCTGAAAGGAGTTTGATAGCCTTGTCATAAAGTCGTTTGTCAGTATAGAGGTCATGGGCATAAAACATTCGCTCTCTGTTTACATAAGGTAATTCTTCAGCGGCCATGCTCCTGATACCCACCTGGATCACAGGTGCACATTCAATGGCTCTTGCCATGGCACAGGCATGATTAAGAGCTGACCCTTCATACACAGGTCTGAGATCAGAGTGAGCATCAAGCTGTAGTATTGTAAGTCCGGGGAAGTGATGGGAAGCGGCCATAAATGCTCCTATACTTACTGTATGGTTTCCTCCGATTATTACCGGAAACCGTCCCTCAGAGAAGATCTTGCCTGTAATGTTATAAACGGCTTCAGTAACCTCCTCTGGTGCCTCTCCTGTTACAAGAGGCTCAATGGTATGTATACCTGCTTTATGAGCTTCTCCACCAGTTTCAATGTCATAAAACTCAAGGGCCGGGGATGCCTCCAGGACAGCAGCTGGCCCCCTGTCAGCACCCTTGATATATGTACTGGTAGCATCGTATGGAACCGGCACAACTATTATCTTCGACTCATCATAGTTATAAACTATCTCTTCCCCACCGAAATTCTTTACCATAATAACAGATTAAGAGATTATGTCAGACACTACTCCGTAACAGTCTCGTCAGATGATGAACTGTTTGTTTCTTCTCCATTGTCCTTCTCCTCTTCCTTTATTAGAAGGTCTCTGGCCTGGAGGAAATTATACCACTGTATCACCTTTTTAATATCAGAAGTATATACTCTTTGTCTGTCATATTCCGGGAGTACCTCATCAAAATATTTTTTCAGATCAGAATCAGACGACTTATGAGAAATTGCCGGTCCGCCGTTCTCTTTCTCAAAGATTACATCCATAACCCTGGCTAGTGGCATATCCTCAGAGGTGGTATATATTGCAATCTCCTCAAGGGCACTTACTTTTGTCGTCCCTGAAGCAGTCATTCTCTTGCCACTTTCAATGTTCTCTACAATGATTGCATTCTTTCCCTGAGCAATGAATCTGAAAAGTCCGCCTTCTCCTGATATCGCTAGTAAATCTTTAAGATTCATAATTTTATTATTTGTTATAGTATTAAATTTAAAAATTTGTATCAGACTAAATTACGCTCTTTCTTTATACGCTCATAAGCCTCATTTACAGCCTTAAACTTCTCCTCAGCACTCTTCCGGTACTCTTCACCCAGATGACTCACCTTGTCAGGATGATATTTGAGTGCCATACGCCTGTAGGCCTTTTTTACCTCTTCATCAGTGGCAGAAGAGTCAATTTCAAGTATTTTGTATGACGCATCAGTTGCCGGAATAAACATATTTCTGACTGATTCAAAATCATTTGAATATATCCCGAGTAAATTTGAAATATCATTTATCACCTTCACTTCTGCCTTATCAAACCTTCCATCAGATGCGGAGATGTTAAAAAGTATATGTATCAGTTGCAACCGGGACGAATAATCCATGTTTGACTTTATCTGAGCACACACTTCATTAAGGGGTATCTCTTTTTTAAGAAGGTCGCGCAGTACTATTAATGCTTCGCGTGCTGAGTCAGGTCCGAACTGATTTACAAAAAAACGCTTAACATAATCAAGCTCTGACTTCATGATCTTGCCATCTGCTTTCATCACTGCAGCAATAAGCACCAGCAGGCTCATACTGAAATCACCGGTGGTTGGTCTTGGGTTACCAGGGCTATAACTGTATATCTGAGTATTATCAACAGCAGCTCCTATAAAGAAGCCTATCAATGCCCCAATAGGACCACCTACGGCGAAACCAAGGCCACCTCCTATCCATTTACCAAATTTTCCCATTATTTTTTCTTTGCAGCTAAACGGAGCATATCTTCATGAATCCTGAGTATCTCCGGGATAATAAGTTCTGAGTCGGAATTACTAATAACATAATCTGCCCTTTGATTTCTTTCATCATCATCAAGCTGACTGTTTACCCTCTCCAGCACTTGTCCCCTGGTAAGATCACTTCTACCCATTACCCGTGATATACGCTCCTCGATAGGTGCAGTTATTGACACAACTTTGTCAACAAGCAAATGAGCGTTACTTTCAAAGAGAATAGCTGCTTCCATGATAACATATGGTTCACTTACCTCCTTCGACCATTCATCAAACTCGGCAAAGACAAGCGGATGTACAACTTCATTTACCCTGTTAAGCAACTCTGCGTTATTAAAGATAAGTCGGGCCAATTCTCTTTTGTCAAGAGTTCCTCTCCCGTAGAGATCAGTTCCGGCAAGGGCATTAAGCTGCTCACGCACAGAGACATTGCTGTTCATCAACACCTTGGCTCTCTCATCGGCCATAAAAGAGGGAATTCCCAGAACCTTAAAGACCCTGCAAACCGTTGTCTTGCCACTGCCTATGCCCCCTGTAACACCAAGTTTCAATGTCATCGTTAATCAGTCTATTTGGTTGAATCTGCTGTTGTCTTCAGGTCTGAAGGAGGAGTAGCCCACCCCTCTTTATCAGAGTATTTCCTTACCACAGTAATCTCAAGGTCAACCCTGTTCTGGCTTAGCTGAAGGTATGGAGGAGTAATCAGCTGTACTGAAGCCTTAAATGCCTCACTTACACGTGGGAAAATACGGCTTCTGGTCATTATACCCGGAATGGTGTCAATAATACTCTTAGGCCCTGTCACAGAGATACTATCAGGCACAACAACAACAATAGATTTATGCGTTCTGGGCACCTCAACCCTGACATTGGGGATTATCATCATTCTTTTTGTAATAAGCTTGTCATAGCTATAAAAGAGAGTATCAGGCTTTATAGATGAGATATTAAAGTCAGCTCTCAGCTGTCTTGCAAAACTCTCCTTCAAATCGGAAGTGACAATATAGTAATCGTTTTTTTTTCCGACAACACGCTGTGAATTAACTCTTGACATGTCTATTACTACAGGCGCCCTGCTGCCTGAAAACTTCATTTTAAAGATTGAATAACCAGGACCCTGAAGCACCAGTCCTATCCTCTCCGGCAGGTGGCCGGTGATTACTCTGTCCTTCGGCGGATTTATATACCTTACCGGGTAATTTATTGATGCTTCAAGATCCTTGCCAAGCTCATTCAGATACCAGAAAAGAAACGAGAGACAAAGAAAGAAGGCAAAAATAAGAATCTCCTTATTAATGTACCTGGGTTTTATCTCCTGTTCACTATTACTCATGGCATATGAAATAAGCCTCAGTATTTACTTTTGCTGAATGTCAGCAGGGTCTTTCATCACAGCGCTTTTGTCAACCTTGACCTTAACATCATTGGCAATTTCCATAACGATTGTAGTCTCAGATACTTCAACAACTTTGCCATAAATGCCACCGGTAGTGACGACCTTATCACCTTTAGCAATTGCGTTTCTAAAGTTTGTCATCTCTTTCTGACGTTTCATCTGAGGACGAATCATAAAGAAATAGAATATTACAAAAACCAGTAAAAGTGGCACCAGGGTTGTCATCATACTTGGTTTGCCTGCCTGGGCAGGATTTGTTGTCTGTAAGAGAATAAAAGCTAGTGTGTTCATAGTTATTGATATTTGTTTTGCTTATTTATTTATTACATCAGCAGTGATACGTAAAATTACCACTTTATTTTTTTCTGAATTGGAGACTACTGTTATGGTTTTGGTCTGCAGCCCCTCTCGTCCTGAACTGTCATAATCAACCTCAAGTTTTCCCTTACCTCCCGGTGGTATAGGTTTTTTGTCATATTTGGGGACGGTACAGCCACAGGTTGAATAAACCGATGAGACAATGAGGTCAGCATCTCCGCTGTTGGTGAAGGTAAATATATATGCTACCCTCTCACCCTCATTTATTTTTCCAAAGCTATGCTCTTTCTCAGAAAAAGTGATATCTGCTTTTCCGATAGTATCCACAGGTATAACTTCCGCATTCCGGTCAGACGGTGTAAAGTTCCTGCAACTGGCAGCAACCAACACAATAAACAAGGAAAATGTTAATTTCAAAATATTAAATTTCATAAAAAAAATATTAGTCACTTAAACCTGGTTCTCCGACCAGACCACGTCCGGTCTTTGTAAAAGTGCCGTTCTGGCGCATCTCCCTGACTATTTTGTCAAGTATTCCATTGACAAAAGTACTGCTTTTAGCAGTGCAATAGTTCTTTGATATCTCAATATATTCATTCAGAGTTACCTTCACTGGCACCTCAGGAAACTCAACGATCTCGGTTACTGCCAGCAACATAACCAGACGGTCCATAAGAGCAATTCTTTCCACCTCCCAGTTTGTAGTATTGCGGTCGATTATCTCACTGTAGATCTCATTTTTAAGTATGGCTTTGCGCAACAAGACTCTGACATACTTCTCATCATCATCATTGGTAAAAAGAGCAGGAAGAGCAAGTGATTCGCATGTATCACTTTCTTTAAAACGCCCAAGGCTGTTTTTGATCATCACCGATATAAACGGAAGGTCATCATTCCAGTATATAGAAAGTTCTTCCAGGGCAGAATCAAGCTCATCTGAGGCAGGAAGGAAGAGAGTGACCATATCCTTAACAAACTTCATATCTGCCTTGTAACTATCTTCATCAGAAGACATGTACTCTTTATAGACATCCCATTCTGTCAGCTCATTAAAAATGATTTTAGGGACCTCGGGATAACTACTCCATGAGAGACCCAGAGTTGACAGATACTTTGACAAGGAGGAAAAGTTATTGATTTTGCTTTTCTTGTTCCAGAGTGAATTATTTGCCATACAGTAGTTTTTAAGCTGCTGGTTATTTCTTATCTGGGCAATAACTCTGTTTTCAGAAAATCTCACATTTGGATTCAGGTCTTCAGGAGATGGCATCTTTTTCTGCCTTGAGAGAATGACTCTTTCATGTGCAATATCGGCTAACTCGACAAGGAGCAACAATATAAAATGATAGAGGTCATAACTTCTCCTGATACTTAGCATAAGTTCCTGCTCTGCTGACTCAAGGTCATTCCACTCCTTCCTGTTATATGCATAAAGTACAGAAAGCGCCTTAATTCTTAGTTGTCGTCTGCTTATCATGAAAAGAACATCAATTTTGCCGGCAAAGATACAACTTTAAGATTTACCATCTATCCTGTTGATAAATTTCCGTCTGATTTTCCGTGAATTACTTTGAGATCTTAAAATAATTGTTACATTTGGGCTACAAACCATGTGAAACTAAAAACCCTTACGTGATGGACGAAGAACTTGGAATTAAAGATGATCACTATGACAGGAATGAAAAAGAAGAGGTTTTTACGAAAATCGTCAGAGCTGGTAAAAGAACTTACTTTTTTGATGTCAAGATGACAAGACATGAGGACCTTTATCTTACCATAACAGAGAGTAAAAAGAGACAAGGTAAAGAGGGCAAAATGTTCTATGAAAAACATAAGATTTTTCTCTATAGGGAAGATTTCGAAAAGTTTTGTGAAGGACTGAAGGAAGCTGTTGATTTTGCAGCCAGCAGCCCTGCTCCCGAACGTGTTAATTACAGAAGGGAAGAACCTGAAACAGAACTAGAGGCTTGTGAAAACGAGTACTCAAATGTTGATTTTGATGACCTTGGAGCCAAGTAAGGCATAAATCTCTTATTTTAGTCTTAAACAAAGTCATATACTGATGGATATTCTGTTAGCAGCCCTAGCAGGGTTATTTATATTGCTTGGTATTATAGGATGTCTGGTGCCTGTATTGCCTGGTCCGCCATTAAGCTATATAGGCCTTGTACTGATACATTTCACCAGGTTTGCTGACATCAGCTCCAACCTGTTTATAGTCCTTGGTGTCATCACTGTTATTGTCACAGTTCTTGATTATGTTGTTCCCATCTGGGGCACTAAGAAATTCGGAGGATCAAAATATGGCATCCGGGGAGCTACAGTAGGGCTGATAATAGGGCTGTTTCTGGGCCCTGTTGGAATAATCGTGGGGCCGTTTGTAGGTGCCTTTGTAGGAGAACTGATATTTAAAGATGATGTCAGATATGCTCTGAAAGCAGGCTTTGGCAGTCTCCTGGGCTTCCTTATGGGTGTAGGTCTTAAACTTGCAGCATCAGCTGCAATTACTTTCTATTTTATTAAGTCAATAATTGCCACATAAAAAAATTGGGGGTGATTGACAACCACCCCCAATCAATATAATCCTAAATCAGATTAATCACCAAGAGTAGCCACCATAACAGCTTTTATGGTATGCATTCTGTTTTCTGCCTCATCAAACACTATTGATGCGGGTGACTCAAAGACATCTTCTGTTACCTCAAGCCCATCAAGTCCGAATTTCTGGAATATCTCCTCCCCTATCTTTGTCTCACGGTTATGATATGCCGGAAGACAATGGAGGAATTTCACTTTTGGATTGCCTGTCTTTCTTATTATCTCCTTGTTGATCTGATAAGGTTTAAGCAATGTTATCCTCTCATTCCAGACAGAATCAGGTTCACCCATTGACACCCACACATCAGTATAGAGAAAGTCAACTCCGGCGACAGCCTCATCAACGTTATCTGTAACAGTTATTTTTGCTCCCGTTTCAAGTGCTATCTCCCTGCAGAGAGCCACAAGATCATCAGCTGGCTGGCACTGTTTCGGAGCGGCAGCACGGAAGTCCATACCCATCTTGGCAGCACCAACCATGAGGGAATTACCCATATTATTGCGTGCATCACCCAGATAACAAAAACTGATCTTATTCAGCGGCTTATCAGAATGCTCCATCATTGTAAGAAAGTCTGCAAGTATCTGGGTGGGGTGAAACTCATCAGTCAGACCATTCCACACCGGAACACCTGCATATTCAGCCAGCTCCTCCACTATAGGCTGACCGTAACCACGATACTCTATTCCGTCAAACATACGGCCAAGTACTCTTGCTGTATCTTTCATAGACTCTTTCACCCCTATCTGTGAACCACTCGGGCCAAGATAAGTCACATGTGCTCCCTGATCCAATGCAGCTACTTCAAAAGCACAACGTGTACGTGTTGATGTCTTCTCAAAGATAAGTGCAATGTTCTTTCCCCGTAACCTGGGTTGCTCTGTCCCGGCTCTTTTAGCTTTTTTTAATTCAGATGACAGGTCAAGAAGATATTTAATCTCTTCGGGCTTGAAATCAAGCAGTTTCAGAAAATGTCTGTTTCTGAGATTGTAGGCCATTTCGTATAATATTATTTGGTTATTAATAGCTGCAAATTTACTGATTCATTCGTCAATCTTCATACTCCATTGTAATTTTACTTCCATATCTTTTATCCTCCAGCTTAAATGCTTCTGTAATGACACTCTTCTGCCCTCCGTTCTTAACAAAATTAAGACATGCCTCTATCTTGGGAGCCATACTGCCCTTTGAAAACTGTCCTTCATTAAGATATTGAAGTGCATCCCGATAATTAAGAAACTCCTTAATCTGCTGATCAGGTTTTTTGTAGTTTAAATATACGTATGGCACATCAGTGAGAATATAGAACTCATCAGCGCCTATGCTTGAGGCCAGCAGTGAAGAAGCCATATCTTTGTCAATTACAGCCTCTACAGTCCGTACATCATGATTCTTATCATAATAAACAGGCACACCACCTCCTCCGGCAGCAATAACAATGTTACCCCTTAATGCAAGTTCACGGATAATATCCTGGTTCAATATTCCAACAGGTTTTGGTGATGGCACTACCCTCCTGTATCCTCCCTCAACCTTCGGATCTTCCATAAATATCCATCCTTTTGAGCCCTGTAACTGATCAGCCTGCTCCTTTGTGTAGATCTTGCCTACTCTTTTCTGAGGATCAGTAAAAGCCTTATCCTTCTTATCAACAAGCACTTCTGTAACCATACAAATCACATTCTTGTCAATCTTGTGCTTGTTGAGAACATTTCGGAATATCCTCTCAATCATATACCCTATACCACCCTGTGAGTCAGCAACACATACATCCAGGGGCATCTGAGCAATGTTATACATCTGTTCTCCTGCGTCATTGCGCATAAGAATATTACCTACCTGAGGCCCGTTTCCATGGGTTATCACCAGATTATACCCATCTCTTATCAAAAAGATAAGATTCTCCAGGGTATCCATGGTATTCTTCTCCTGTTCTTCAATTGTTCCTACCTGGTCTCCCCTTAGAAGAGCATTTCCACCCAGGGCAACAACAGCTAATTTATTGCTCATATTAAGTGTTTTAAGAGTTACGGAAAACGCAAAGCTAAAATTTAAAATGAATTTAAAACCTGATAATGAATTTTTTTGAATAATTATTCAGCTATTTTTTTCAATATAATGACAAAGTGGCTGTTAATAAGACATTTTTTATATTTTTACAGGAAATACCACTGAGTGAAGAGACATATCATACCTTTTACAGCAATTGTTATCACTGCATTTACGTTTTTGTCGTGCCGTGGAGATAGAAAGACGCGTAATCCGAATGAAGGAGAAATATATTACTCTATTGACTATTTAAAGAACCCGTCAACGGTATCAAAGGAGATGATGCCCCGGGAGATGGTCATAGCCTTTAAACATGACAGGATGCTTTCTGAGATTAAAGCCCCTGTTGGCAATATAGGTATAGCCAGTATTGTTAATCCACAGCTTGGCATTTATGAGATATATGTAAACCTGCTGGCGTTTAAATACAGTTATGAGGGTGATCAGAAAAGCTCTATTCCGGGTTTCTCAGCTATGGAAGGGTTGAGATATGAGGAGACCGGTCGCCAGAAAGAAATATGTGGTTTTAACTGCAACGAAGTACTTGTCTATATGCAGAATCAGGATAAACCGCATTCTATTTGGTATACAAAGGAGATAAATGTTGAAAATCCAAACAGGCTGACTCCCTTCCATGAAATTGATGGCGTGCTCATGTCATTCTTTTATATAATCGGGAATGCTGAGTTAAGGTTTACTGCAGAAGAGATTTATCTGAGAAATATACCTGACAGGTATTTTGAAAGG
>QKCK01000285.1 GCA_003245695.1 Bacteroidota bacterium
GTCTTGGCCAGTTTCGCTCCTTCATTATATACAGCTACTACATCACTCATTACCTGTGCCGTCAGTGTTGTACTGAAAACAGCAGTTGCAGCTAACAGAACTGCAATCTTTCTCATCGGTTTAATGTTCATTTTTATTCAGATTATCAGGTTATTATTATTATATTTTTTCGTATCAGAGCCTGTAAATATAAAAATTATATTTAAAAATGCCAGTACTGAAAAAAATGAAAAAAGGTTCCTGACACATATCATCATCTATCTATGTGTCTGATTATCTGAAATTAACTAAATGACCCCGGATTCTGAAGCCAGTTATGCTATAAGGCATAAAATCAAATTCAACTACAGCTTATAACCTCTGTGACTCACAGGAGGCATATATGTAACAACAATATCATAACACTGTAATTGTGCATGTTACGTCATTTATTGTCTGTTCCAAAAAAGGCTTTTTATTCTGACAATATTTAAAGTCGCAGTACGGATATTCACTGTAACGTTTGGTATTACGACATCAGACCGGTTTTTTTTGTATCTTTGCACTTTACAAAATTTCACTCACAATGAAGAGGATACTTGCAGTACCTTTCGCATAACAACCATCGGGGATTGATTTAACACATCACTGAGATACTGCTCTCAGGCTATAATGGTTGACTTTTAGATTATCTGAAGGTTTCCCCCTTTACTTAATAACGATGCTATCTTTTATAACGATGCATAAAAGTGCATAGGCTATAAGAGTCTGCGTACATTTTTCACTCAATAATAAGTTTTATGTCTGACTGGAAGAAGGTTTTTTCTATTATCTGGACTGGCCAGCTGTTCTCAACACTGAGCAGCATGGTTGTCGGTTATTCTGTTATTTTCTGGCTCAGTATAAGCAGCGGGTCGGCTGAAGTACTGGCTTACGCTACTATTGCTGCTATACTGCCAAATCTTATACTGGGGCTCTTCACCGGAGTATATATTGACCGGTGGAACAGGAAGAGGATTATGATTATCTCTGACATGTTCATTGCTCTATGTACCCTGGCCATTGCCATTATGTTTTATCAGGGCAATGTAAGCCACATGTTGATATATGTGCTACTGGCATTAAGGTCAGCAGCTACTGCTTTCCATACACCTGCCATGCAGGCTTCTGTCCCGCTGCTTGCTCCTGAAGACAAGCTTATGCGTATTGCCGGCGTAAACAATGTCATTCAGTCGGTCAGTACTATTGTAAGCCCAGCCCTGGCCGCGCTGCTTATCACTATCCTTGAACTCAAATGGGTGCTGCTTTTTGATGTTGCCGGAGCCATAATAGCCTGCATCTCTCTTACAATGGTTCATATACCTGATCCCCGGAGAGAAGAAACAGGTATGAGACCAAACCTGCTCGTCGAGATACTGGAAGGAATGAAAGAGATATCAGGCAGGCGATGGCTCTTATGGCTGTTTATCCTGGAGGTGGTAGCTAACTTCTTTATAATGCCACTGGCAGCCATGTTCCCACTAATGACTCTGAAACACTTCATGGGATCAACATACCAGATGAGCCTGGTAGAGGTAGCCTGGGGTATAGGGATGCTGGCCGGTGGAGCCTTGCTGGGGCATAACAGACTACGCAACTATAAGATCGTCCTTATAAATCTGATGTACATGCTTATGGGTATCACTATTCTGATATGCGGACTCCTGTCACCATCTGCATTCTTCTACTTTGTGGCAGTGACGGCTGTCAGTGGTATTGCAATGTCGGTCTTCTCAGGTACTTTCACCGTGGTGCTGCAGACAAACATCGGGGCAGGTGCCCTCGGCAGGGTCTTCTCAATCTACACAAGTGTCACAATGATGCCATCGATGATAGGCCTGCTGGCTACCGGGTTTATTGCCGATGTCATAGGCATTGCTAACGCCTTTGTCATCTCCGGGGCTGCCATCTTTGCCGTAGGAGTGACAGCCTTCCTCATCAGACCGCTGGCTGTAAAGGCAAAAGAGGAACTTTGTGGTGCTGAAGATGATTCTGTACTAAAAGCATTTGTACAGAAACAGTGAGAATATTAAATTAGTTCCGTAATTAAAAAATGAAGTCATGAATTCACATGAGATAGACTACAGGATTTTTGGTGATGACATTCAGTTTGTAGAGGTTGAGCTTGACCCCAATGAGACTGTCATTGCAGAGGCAGGTGCGATGGTGTATATGGAGCAGGACATAACCTATGAGGTACGTATGGGTGATGGTTCACAGCCAAACCAGGGACTGGCAGGTAAGCTCCTTCAGGCGGGCTCCAGACTGCTTACCGGCGAATCACTCTTTATAACACACTTCACCAATAAGGGATATTCGAAGAGCAGAGTAGCATTCTCAGCTCCCTACCCGGGGACGATTATACCTGTTGATCTGAGCCAGGTGAGAAACTCACTGATAGTGCAGAAGGATGGCTTTCTATGTGCTGCCTTCGGCACAAGATTATCAGTTACATTAAACAGAAAGATAGGATCAGGGCTTCTGGGTGGTGAAGGATTCATTCTTGAGAAACTCGAGGGTGATGGAAAGGCATTTATCCATGCCGGCGGCACAGTGATAGAGCGAGAGCTGAACAATGAGACACTCAGGATTGACACCGGATGTGTTGTTGCCTTTGAGCCGACCCTCGACTTTGATATTGAAGCTGCAGGCAGTCTCAAGTCAATGGTCTTTGGAGGTGAGGGTCTCTTCCTTGCCACCATGAGGGGCACAGGTAAGGTATGGCTTCAGTCTATGCCTATCAGAAAGCTCATCAGGGCCCTGGCACCATATGGCAGTAACAGGGGCAAGGAGGCTGGCTCAATACTGGGTAACCTCTTTGAATAGGCGGAAAGAAACTATATCATACGGCTTCTCAGAATACAATACGGCATTGACCTCTCACTTCATTCAGGTATGTTGTTGTGCCGGCATCATCGCGTGCTGTGAGTGCATATTTGAACCTTATAAGAATATGCCGCCTGGCTGACCATTCTGTCATCAGATAGAGTCTGGTGCCATTGCCATACAAAGGAGGCATTGACGATGCAAGCAGCATATCATTCTCGTAGACATAGATACGGCTGTCCCAGCTATCTGTGGTGAAGAGTGCGTAGCGAAACCAGAGTCGCACAGGCAGACTATGAGGCTGCCACAAGAGGTCCTGGCATAGCATGTAACCCCTCTCCTCATCATCAGGCAAGGTACACCATGTAGCTCTGGAGGTAAGCCTGATGGTATTCAGGGGAGCCCAGGCACCCAGCAGCGATAACTGGTGACGCCGTATGAGCATGGTGCCTGGCAGCCCGGTGTCAGTGCTTTCATCATACTCACGTATCATATAATTGTATCCAGCCCTGCAGGAGAGATTCTCTGAGGGGTTATAGTCAACTCTTACCTCTTCCCTGACACCCATTGACGGCGACGAAGAACGGTAACTGAGCCAGTTATGCCTGTACAGGTCAGCTCCGGCGGTAAGGAAGAGATGAGAGGCAGCTTCATAGATTATATTACCTGCTATCTCAAACCCATTATCCGATGAGCTTACTGATGAATGAAACACATGATATGAAGGATCTATATAGCGTGTCAACATGTTTATTGTCATTCTGGATGATGGGACAGCCCTTGCTCCTGCCACCATCGCCCATGACCCGGGGTGACTGTATCCGGCCTCACCAAAGAGCGTTATCCTGTCAAGCGAAGCCCTTATATCTAACCCGGTATTAAACAGCCTGTCACCATAAAAGCTGTGGATGTTTATCCCGTCGGTGGTATCGGGACGCAGCGGCAGGGAGAAGAGTGTGTACGCAGCGGTGATGCCTGCCCTCACTCTATCGCCTC
Organism: Bacteroidota bacterium; assembly: GCA_003245695.1. GTDB lineage: Bacteria > Bacteroidota > Bacteroidia > Bacteroidales > VadinHA17 > SR-FBR-E99. Next base: position 3,841 of record QKCK01000285.1, read on the forward strand.
CGGCAGTGAAGTGCGTACCAAAGATATTCTCGGTAAGGGCATTGCGCGCCTCCCTGCCGGAAGGTGTGCTATGTATACCTCCGCTGACAAGATTTGAGACATAGGCGCTGCCATCATCCTCATCATACTTTACCCGTGCATCGATGGCATTGGATGAGCCAAATATGACTACTCCACCGGTGAGTGACCCCACAACAGCCGCAGCGCCACGGAAGAATCGGTTTTCATCAGTAGAGGTGTATGGTGATACTACCGTACGGCCTGTGAGGAATGAAGGTGAAGAGAGCCATCCGCCCTGCCAGGCGTTGCTATTGAATAACAGACCCTCCCCAAAACGTAGTGTATAGTCACCGGCGATGACCCTCGCGACTGTCGCCCTGCTGTCATACAACAGGTAGGCCGAGAGAAAATCTGTGCCGGGCTGCCCGGCGAAGGTATAGGGTTCACCTGCATCATTCTCTGCAGTGAGACCGTATGAGAGCCTGCTGCCCTTATGGCTGAAACGCAGTCGTGACCTCATGCCTGAACTGTCATCGGCAGTGACAGCACCCCGAAACATGGCTGTCAGCAGCACCGTGGTCTTGCCACCAGGGGTGGCGGAGAGTCTCTTTGAAGCCTCAAGACGGATATATGGCTCCATCATCATTGCTGTACTCCTGTCAAAACCGGGAAGAAGTGCTATCTCATATACAGAAACGATATTACCACTCTGTCTCACATGGTCAGCCAGAACTTTAACCTGGAACTCTGAAAGAAAGAAGAGACGGGCGATCTCCTCCTCATCAGCAAAATTGATACTGACAGGGTTGGCAGCGAGTGACTCAAGCATCTCCATCGTTTCTATCGCCTGTTCTGTGTCAGTGAGAGCCATCAGCTCACTGTTCATAATGAGAGGGTCGCCCACTCCCTGCGCAAGAATATGATAGTTAAAAACCAGTGCCAGAACAGGCACAACAGTTATGAATCTCATTTTGCCCGAGGCTTCCATAGCAGTGATATTAAAGGTGTTATCCCGGTGGCGGTGTTAACGGCACATCCTGCATCAATACAGATACCTTTACATAATACCCCTGTACTGAAAGTAAATGATGAGGGGCAGGTATAATATCCAACCCTGAGAATAAGGGTGTGAGGCAGATGCCATGCTATACCTGTATGCACTGAAAGAGGTGTGCCTGACATCTTTGATATCTCAACAGCACCGGTGAGAGAGGCGTCGGGCTGCCATGCCACACCAGCCCTTACAGCTGAGGGCAGCCTGTTTAAATGTGCCAGTGGGTTAAAGAGATGAAAGCCCACAGTGACATGAGGTGACACCCTCCCCTGCATTCCGGCCTCAAAGGTAACGTAGGTGTAATCTCTGTAGCTCCCTGCACTATGCTCAACAAAGATATCAACCTGTGCCCCCAGCGAAAGACCTTCAGCAAGTATCACAGCACTGCCAAGACCACCACTGATAAGTGCATACTGTGAGTTGCCATAATGCGTCATGATTATCCCAAGTGGTGCAGGCCTCCCCGGGATGATGCAACAGAGTGTCTTAGCCGACAGAGCCGACATCATAAAACGTGATTCATATGAGGTGCCAAGAGAGAATGTATTGCTATATGGCATAGCAGCCTGGTTATGAAACGAACACCAGGACCCGGTAGAAGCTACACAGGCATATCCCATCCCTGCCTCGCCGGCACCAAAACGGGTATATGGAGGATCACCGGCATTTAACAAAACAGGAAAGGATAATAATATTACCACTTTCGCCGTTCGCAGCAGCATTTGCAGACATAATTATAACCAAAGATAAACTTTAATTAACCCATTGTCAAGTGAATAGATATGAGATGTGAGTGGTGAGTGGTGAGAGAAGACAAAAGTGAGGGATGAGGAGTGAGGAATGAGGCGTTTAGACGTTTAGACGCTTAGTCATTGACTTTCAGGTATTTAATGACTTTTCAACTTTCGACTTTTCAACTTTCGACTTTCAACTTTCGACTCAATTAATATGATGTGGTTATCATAGGAGTTGCTTCATCAGAGAATAGCGTGTACAGAAGCGGGTCTTTCAGGATGTCACTGAGAAGCATCTTTTTACCATCGACAATCACCTGGTTATTCATAAGTCGTATTCCATGGCTGTAGTCTACGTACCACCAGATATGCCCGCTGTATACAGGCTGAATAGGAGAACCGTCACTCTTATGCCATCCGTATATAACCACCTTTTCGGGGTTCTCTTCTATACCTGATGAGAGGATAACATCTTTTTTTATCCCTGCGATAAGCTGTCCGTTCAACCCTTCTGCTGCAATACGTTGCCTCTCTATCTGTGTGTTATGATCGACAAATTTTGATACCTGTTCATTGGCGTTACCAACAGGGATATAATTAAAAGGAGCGAGCTTCACAGTAGCATTCTTGTAAATATGATCGCTGATCTTTGATGTTATAAGAGAGGCGCCGAACAGATCAGCTATGCGTGTGGCAGTTTTTGGGTTCATAGGCACCCTGCAGTAGTCAGTGTCATTACCCACAGCCAGATAATCTGGTAAAACCTCATAGATGACAGAGTGAAGGTTGCCTGCAGTATCGGTGAAGCTGCCTCTCATGGTGACACTCTCCCTGAGGAAAGATGGCATATTGCCTGCGGCAATGGCGCTATAGATCGCCTCTTCTCGATCCTCGCGCGACATACCTGCAACACGGGTCATGAACTCAGATCCGCTCTCTGAATTTTCTCTCCGTTGAGGAATATTCATTCTCCGTATCGGCATAACGATGGTGTCAGAGATATATCTCTCATAGACCCTGGGGCCAAAGTAGGTGTACCCTCGCTGTTCATTTTTGGTGCCACTGAGCATGCTGTGAATAAAACCATTATATTCAACCTGTTGAGTATGAAAGATCTTACCGTCAGGGTTTGTTTTAAGGACGAACTCTATCCTTTTCCCGGGTGAAAAGTACCAGATGAGTGAGTCTCTGTCTTTTTCCCTGAACCTGAAGTAAACCGACATATACTTCTGCATGCGTCTGCTTCGGTACCATGTTCCGCCGGTAGGTGACACCAACGGCTTGTCATTATATATGACCACACTATCATTATAGGCAAGAGTACAGAGATACCTCCCCTTATCCTTTCGCAGCCATTCCACCAGGGGAGGGCCATAGAGCGGGTCCTCATAACCATAGTCGCTATCCAGGAAAGCGATACGACTGACATCATCAGGGATTGTCCCCACAGCATCAATATAACTGAAGATAAAACGTCCGCCACCGCTATGTCCGTTAAGTACCACCTCGGTGTCCCATGCAGAAAAGATAGTCTTTACCTCCTCAGCAACAGCCTTCACCTTAAACTGATAGTCACTTGTGGCTGCCTTCCATGCCGGCCAGCTGTGCTTTTCATTCTCAAGATAAGCTACAACTATTGTCTTCTCTTTCAGCACCTCCCTCAGGTACCTTGTCTGTGCTGCTATGTGCTGTATGTTATAATGCCAGTCATCACCCTCATGCAGATGCCTGCCAAAGGTCTGCTCAATGGTATTGCCGTTTGGCAGGGCATAGAATACAAGTATTATCTCTGCATCCCTGTCAAAGCCCCGTAAAGGAGCATTTATCAGCACCCTGGTGCCTGCAACATGGTCTTCTATAACCATCTGTTGCTCATCATAACAGTCTGATACCTTAAATCCAGGCAAGGTCTGTCCCTGCAACATTATTGAAACAGATATCAGGCCAAGAACAACATAGATTTTTTTCATGATGCTTTTTCTGCTGTAAGTCAAAAGTCAAAAGTCCGTATTTATGTGAAAATCAATGAACAACTAAACGCATAAACGCATAAACAAATCAACGCTTCAAGTTGAAAGTTTGTAAGGTTCATAAAGTTTATAAAGTTAATTTCACCTCTCACGCCTCATCCCTCATCCCTCACGCCTCCTACCCTCACTATCTACATTTTTATATCCTTGATATTAAGCTGAATGGACGACTTACCCCTAAATTCATTGAGGTCAATGGAGTAAGCTATATCCACCACGCCGCCGTTTTCCCTGATAAGGTCTATTGTATCAGCCTGTCCGAAGGCTATAGCCTCCAGGGGTTCCATCCCTGGCCTTACGAAAGAGAGTTTCAGGTGTACTCCGTTCACCCCTACAGGCTGGCATGTCAGGGTCTTTACATTTCTTGAGACAAACACGGGGGCCATGTTCTCAGGACCAAAGGGTTTGAAATGTTCAAGGTGTCTGTAGAGGGTCATGTTAATATCATTCAGATTAATCTCCTCGTCGATATTTATTGTAGGCACCAGGTGTTCTTCCTTTATAGTGTTGCTTACAAATTTCTCAAACCTTTCGCGGAAGAGAGGCAGGTTTTCCATTTTCATTGTCAGTCCGGCTGCGAACATATGACCGCCGAAACTCTCAAGAAGGTCAGAGCATGACTCAATAGCCTGGTAGAGGTCATAACCCGGTACTGACCGTGCTGATCCTGTTGCAAATCCGTCTTTTGACTCAGTAAGGATTACTGTAGGCCGGTAATATGTCTCTATAAGGCGTGAGGCTACAATGCCTATCACACCCTTATGCCACCCCTGTTGAAATAAGACTGTGGTACGGGCATTACGATGATGGGCATCATCGCTAACCATACGTCGTGCTTCTGTGGTTATCTCGGTATCCTTCTTTCGCCTGTCATCATTGCTCTTGTCAATGCCATCACAGATATTGAGCGCCTCAGCCGGGTCACGCGACACCAGCAGCTCGACAGCCTTGCTGCCCGACTCCATTCTGCCGGCAGCGTTTATCCGGGGTCCTATGCGAAAAACGATATCTTCAACCCCCAATGGCATATGTATTTTTGCCTTCTCTATTATCTTCTGTATACCAAGGCGAGGTGACTCATTCAGCTGTTTCAGACCATAATATGACAGTATCCTGTTCTCTCCTGTTATAGGCACTATATCAGAACCGATACTGACAGCAACCAGGTCAAGGTAATTTACTATTGAGTCAAAGGGTATCCCATGTAATTTACTGTAACCCTGTATAAGTTTAAATCCTACGCCACAACCTGAGAGCTCTTTATATGGGTATCCGCATCCGGGTTGTTTCGGGTCAAGGACAGCGGCAGCAGGCGGTATCTCATCGCCCGGCAGGTGATGATCGCAGATAATTATATCAATTCCCTTATTCCGGGCATACTTAACCTTTTCCACAGCCTTTATCCCACAGTCGAGAGCTATTATCAGCCTGCAGTTTGTCTCAGCGGCATAGTCAATACCTTTGACAGATAAGCCATAGCCTTCATGATAGCGGTCAGGGATATAATAGTCAACAGCAGGATGCCGTTCACGCAGAAAAGAGTACATCAATCCCACAGAGGTAGTACCGTCAACGTCATAGTCACCGTAAACAAGTATCTTTTCATTGCGTGATAATGCTGTTGAGATTCTGTCAACAGCTTTATTCATATCCTTCATCATGAAGGGGTCATGAAGGGAATTGAGTGAGGGACTAAAGAATTCCTCAGCCTGGCGCGGGGTGTTGATGCCGCGCTGCACCATGAGATTGACAACGCTTTCCGGCACTGCCAGCTCCGCAGCCATCGTCCTGACTACAGTCGCGTCGCCCCTCTCTTTGAAGAGCCACTTTTTTTCCATTATATTGATTTTTATAAATATTCAATTTCAAAGACCTCCCCGATAATGTTTCTAAGATCACGTTTTATCTCACTCATACTTATATCTCTCCCCGTCTCACGCGCAATGCTTGTCACACCTTTATCGGTGAAACCGCAGGGATTGATATGATCAAAATATGAGAGGTCTGTATTGACGTTAAGGGCAAAGCCATGCATGGTGACATGCCTGCTGGCCCTGACGCCTATGGCGCATATCTTGCGCGCCTTACCCGGTATGGAGGGCTCAACCCACACTCCGGTGGCACCGTCGAGTCGCTCGCCTGTGATACCATAGTGTGAGAGACATAGTATGACTGCCTCCTCTATCAGGTGAATATATTCTTTCAGTCCAAGTCCCATTGCTTCAATGTCAAAGATAGGATAGCCCACCAGCTGACCCGGACCATGATAGGTTATGTCACCGCCCCTGTCAATACGATAGAAGACAGCATCCTTTGCCCTGAGCTGTATATAATCAAGAAGCAGGTTTGACTCCTGTCCGCTCTTGCCTAAAGTATAAACATGGTTATGCTCAACAAAGATCAGACGATCAGCTGGTGCCATTGAGGAGTCATCTCCCCTGCCCTTGTATTCAACCTTCTCCCTGAAGAAATGTTCCTGGTAGTCCCACGTCTCCTTGTAATCACGTTGACCTAAATCGTCATATACTGTTGGCTTCTTCAATAGTCTGTATTTATTTTTTCATACTGAGACCCTTGGGTAACAGTTGTGAAAACTGATTCATATCTATTATATGTCCTGGTCTCTCTAGTGGCACTGCACATGTTTTTCGGCGTGATAAGAGCTTCTCACCAGGGGATTACTCTCAACATAGTCAAATCCCATCCCGAGTGCATGCCTGCCATAACTTTCAAACTTCTCTGGTGAAACATACTCCGAGACCGGCATATGTTTCAATGATGGGGCAAGGTACTGTCCTATGGTCACAATACGACAGCCGCTGTTCCGCATGTCAAGCAGTGTCTGGATGATCTCTTCTTCTGTCTCTCCCAGCCCCAGCATAATGCCTGATTTTGCTGTAACGTCTCTCGATGCAATATGGTTCAGCACACCGAGACTTCTTTCATAGCTTGCTCCTGACCGGATAAGGGGAGTCAGGCGCTTTACTGTCTCAATGTTGTGTGAGATCACATCCGGAGCTGCGTCAATAACCTTATCCAGTGCTGCTGTATCACCCCTGAAGTCAGGTATCAGTGTCTCCATTGTAACATCAGGGTTCATCCTTCTTATCTCATTAACAGTATCAGCCCAGTGTTGTGCTCCACCATCCGGCAGATCATCACGATCAACAGATGTCAGTACACAGTGCTTCAGCTGCATCATCTTAACAGCCTGTGCAAGTCGCATCGGTTCATCAGCTTCTGGTGCGTTGGGGCGACCGGTGGCAGTGCCACAGAAACGACACGACCTGGTGCAGATGTCACCCAGCAACATAAAGGTTGCTGTGCCGGCATTCCAACATTCACCAATATTTGGACAGTTACCACTGGTACAGATGGTATGCAGATTGTTTCCCTCAACCAACCGCTTCACCATTGTGTAGCTCTCCCCACTGGCACGCTGCATCTTTAACCATGGTGGCAATCGCCTGACATTCTGCATAATAAACCGATTCTGTTAATGTGATGGGCAAAGGTACTCAAATGTATGAATAAACTGCATAACCTTTATCATGAATATTTATGCTAAATAGTCCGTAAAGTCGAAAGCTGAGGAACGGAGTGACGAAGTCCCGCGGAGCGGGATCTGTTAAGTCGAAAGTCGAAAGTCAAAAGCCCTTAATTACCAGAATACTAAAGACTAAACGATTAAACACATCAACGAATCATCACCTCAACGAATCAACGCCTCAACACCTCAACGCCTCAACCTGATTGAAAGCCAGCAGTCATTCAAAAATATGAAGAAAGCGGTTAAAAGAGAGATGACACCAAGAATAAAACTGAACATTAAAATTAAAGATGGCGGAGAGCTTTTTTGGTTGATGATATAAAGTGTTCGCTGCAGAATGTGTAACTTACACAGATAGAAACATGCAATAAACTAGCAAACCACATAACATATATCGCTATGGCAAACAATGAGATAAGTATAAACAGCAATTACCGTGGTGTAGCAGGGGCTTTTCCGAAAGTAGGTATCCGACCCACCATAGATGGTCGGCGGCGGGGTGTCAGGGAGTCATTGGAGGATCAGACGATGAATCTTGCCAGGGCAGCAGCAGATCTGATACATCATAATCTTCATTACCCCAATGGCAAGCAGGTTGAGTGTGTCATTGCAAACAGGTGTATCGGTGGTGTAGCTGAGGCAGCGCTCTGTGAAGAACAGTTTCGCAACGAGGGGGTTGGTATAAGTCTTACTGTCACACCCTGTTGGTGTTATGGAAGTGAGACCATGGATATGGATCCTGTACGACCCAAGGCAGTATGGGGTTTTAATGGGACGGAACGACCCGGGGCTGTATATCTGGCAGCGGTGCTGGCAGCACACAACATGAAGGGGTTGCCAGCTTTCGGTATTTATGGGCGCGATGTTCAGGATGCCGGTGACACTGCCATACCTGATGATGTGAGTGAGAAGATACTGCGTTTCACACGGGCTGGTCTTGCCACTGCCATCATGAGAGGCAAGTCATACCTCTCTATGGGCTCAGTATCTATGGGCATTGCCGGGTCTATTGTTGACGCTGAGTTTTTTCAGAGGTACCTGGGCATGCGTAACGAGTATATTGACATGACAGAGTTCATACGACGTATGAATGAAGAGATATATGACAAGGAGGAGTTTGCCAGGGCATTTGCCTGGACTCAACGTTACTGCAGGGAGGGTGAGGATATCAATAGTGTTAAGCGGTCTGCAGCGGAGAAGAAGAAAGAGTGGGAGACAGTTGTTAAGATGGCTATCATAGCCCGCGACCTCATGGTTGGCAATGAGGAGCTGGATAAGATGGGTTTTGGTGAAGAGGCGCTGGGACATAATGCTTTGCTGGCAGGGTTCCAGGGACAGCGACAATGGACCGACCACATGCCTAATGGTGATTTTCTTGAAGCCATCCTCTGTTCATCATTTGACTGGAATGGGATAAGACCACCGTACCTGGTTGCCACAGAGAATGACGCAATGAATGGCACCCCCATGCTGATGGGTTATCTCCTCACCAACACAGCTCAGATGTTTTCAGACATAAGAACATACTGGAGTCCTGAAGCTATAGAACGTGTCACAGCCATGAAGCCTGATGGGCTTGCTGCCAACGGTGTCATCCATCTTATTAACTCCGGAGCATCATCGCTCGATTTTACCGGCAGACAGGAGCTTAATGGTGTGCCATGCATCAAACCCTTCTGGGAGATACATCCTGATGAGGCGGAAGCCTGCCTGGAGGCTACCAGATGGCCGGCGGCAAATCATGGTTACTTCCGTGGCGGGGGGTTCTCCTCACAGTTTAACACTAGGGGTGTGATGCCTGTAACCATCTCAAGGGTTAACCTCGTAAGAGGCCTTGGGCCGGTGCTGCAGCTGGCAGAGGGCTGGACAACAGAATTGCCTGAGAAGATGCACAAGATACTCACTGACCGTACTGACCGTACATGGCCTACAACATGGTTTGCCCCACGACTCAACGGTCATGGCGTCTTCAAGGACGTCTACTCCGTTATGGCAAACTGGGGAGCAAATCATTGCTCTTCAAGCTATGGTCACATAGGTGCTGACATGATAACACTGGCATCTATATTACGCATACCTGTCTCTATGCATAACGTTGATGATTCAAAGATCTTCAGGCCAAGTGCATGGAGTGCCCACGGCATGGATCATGAAGGTGCCGACTACAGAGCCTGTGCAAACTACGGACCTCTCTATAAATAGATAACTCTGTCATCATGCCTCCAGGTGATATTGCCATCGTCTTTGACTGCGGCGCAACAAACGTGCGCGTAGTTGCTTTAGACATAAACGGAGAGATCATTGCCTCTGCCAGCGAACAAAATGGCACCTCTGTTGACCCATTTAACCCATCTTACCGGATATGGGATTTCTATACTATCTGGAAGAAGCTATGCGTTGCAGCTAACAAAGTACTGATACAGATAGATAAGCATCGTATTGCAGGGGTTACTGTCACTACCTTTGGCGTTGACGGCACCTTCTTCTCAGGTGATGGCAGGATGCTCTATCCTGTCATCTCATGGCAGTGCGAGAGAACCAAACCTGTAATGGAATTGATTGACCGATATATTCCGGCTGAGAGGCTTTACAGTATCAGCGGAGTGTTACCATTCTACTTTAACACCATCACGCGACTCATATGGTTCAAAGAGAATCACCCTGAAATAGTTGATAAGGCCAGGAGCTTTCTGTTCGGGCCCTCAATAATAGGATATTTTCTTACAGGGGAGATGGTTAATGATGTTACCATGGCAGGCACATCAATGACAACAGCTCTATCCACGCGAGACTACTCTGAGGAGATCTTTAAGTCTATAGGCATCCCTGTTGATGTTATGGGCAGGACCGCAGAGCCGGGTAGTGTCGTTGGCAGCATATCTTATGGTGCTTCAGCAGCCACAGGCATCCCTGAAGGCACGCCTGTGGTTGCCACAGGCCATGACACTCAGTTTGCCCTCTTTGGTTCCGGAGGAGCCATTAACACTCCGGTACTCAGCTCAGGTACGTGGGAGATACTTATGGTTCGATCGGAGAGACACCAGTGTGGCAGGGAGCAGATGGCAGGAGGTATTACCACCGAACTTGACGCCAGAGCAGGGTTATTTGACATAGGTAATCAGTGGATTGCCTCCGGAGCGCTGGAGTGGGTACGTCATACCCTCTTCAGAGAGGCAGGTGATGATGTCTATGAGATGATGATATCAGGGGCAGAACTGGCTGCACCGGGATGCAATGGACTGAGAGTGAGACCCTCCTTTACTGAGACCGGAGGTGCTGAAATAAAAGGACTCTCATTAGCCACCACCCGTGATGAGATATACCGTGCCACCCTCGAAGCACTGGCTGAACGACTGGCTGAAGGATGCAGAGCACTTGAAACTGCCGGTGGTTTTAACACCAGGGAGATAATATGTGTAGGAGGCGGATCACGTAACAGATTGTGGAATCAGCTCAGAGCTAATGCCACCGGCGCTGTGATACGTGCCACAGACAAAAGCGAGACGACAGTACTTGGAGCATCATTCTTTGTACAGTACGCAGCAGGAAATGCATCATCACCTGAAGAAGCCGCCTCAATGACGGAATATGATTTTAATGATTTTTACCCGCATAAAAAATGAAGAGGTATCTTTGCATAACAATAATGAGGAATAATGGCAGAGGCAGTGATTAACAACGAAGCGCTCAACCGGATAATAGCTTCAGTGGCCGAGATAGCAGGATATATCTGGGATAAAGGCTGGGCAGAGAAAAACGCAGGTAACATATCTGTGAACCTCACAGAAGCTGTCAGTATTAATCTAAAAGATGATACACTCTGCTCCCACCGCGAGCTCTCCTCACCATTTACTGCCCTGGCAGGACAATGCTTCTTTGTGACAGGTACAGGAAAACGGATGAGGGATATTGCCAGGGATCCTCTAAGTAATGGACTTATCATCAGGATTGATGACACAGGAAATGGATACCACATCATTGCCCCTGAGGATAAAAACAGGCTTGCCACCTTACGTCCCACATCAGAGCTACCCTCCCATCTGGCAATACATACCATGATAAGCAACCGGGGTTCAAAACAGAGAGTGGTGATACATACTCATGCCACCGAATTGTGTGCTTTAACACAGATAAAAGAGTTGTGTGACGGGGATAAACTTAACAGAATACTATGGGGCATGCACCCGGAGACCAAAGTATTCATCCCCAAGGGAGTGAGTTTTGTGCCTTACCTTCTGCCAGGATCAAAAGAGCTGGCAGCGGCTACAGTAGATGCCCTGTCAAAACATGATGTTGCCCTCTGGGAGAAACATGGAGTATTTGCCATAGGAGAAAATATAGAAGACACATTCGATATGATAGATATACTTGCAAAGTCAGCATCAGTATTTTTTACCTGCCACGCTGCAGGATTTGAACCGGAAGGACTATCAGACGACCAGATCGACGAACTTGGAAAACTAGTTTTTTAATACAGATATAATGGATATTTCATACTTCAACGGGCAGTATCTGCCACATGATGATATTAAGATCAGCCCCGACGACCGGGGTTTTCTCTTTGCTGATGGTGTTTATGAGGTAGTACGATGGTATGGTGGCTTCTTCTTTGACATGGAAGGACATATAAACCGTCTCAAAAGAAGCATAAATGAGACAGGCATGATCTGGGATGGCGTTGACCAACTGACAGAGGTGGCAGAGACGCTGATACATCATAACGAACTGGGTGATTGCTGCGCCCTCATTTACATAGAGGTGACACGTGGTGCGGCGAAACGAAAACACAGCTTCCCTGACCCTGCCGTCGAACCCACTGTCTATGCTTTTGTCTCAAGGTTCGGAATGGATACCCTGGCCTGGGAGAGAGGAATAACCACATCACTCATGCCTGACATACGATGGAGCAGATGTGACATTAAAAGCATTTCGCTCCTGCCTAATGTACTGGCATACCAACAGGCACTCGATAATGGCAATAAAGAGGTTATCTTTCACCGCGATGGAATAATAACAGAGGCATCACACTCAAACGTATTCTTTGTAAGAGATGGTTCACTTTATACACATCCCGAGTCAAACTATATCCTGTCAGGGATAACACGTAAAAACATACTGGAGCTTGCCGCCAGCAATAACATCAACATTGTGGAAGAAGCCGTAACAACAGACATGCTGCCATATATGCATGAGGCATTTCTTGCCAACACCTCAGGAGAGATTACCCCTGTGGTTAAGATCAACGGCAACGACGTAGGCGATGGTAATGTTGGAGAGATGACACGGTCGATACAGAGACTCTTCAGGGAGATGGTAGGGAAAAGATAATACAGACAGTATATCTCCGGAATAAGGAGACTAAAAGTTTGTCATATATAGAAAATCAACAATTTGACAGGCAATCAGGCCAACCATTAACCCTGATTTATTATTTTTGCACAAATTTTCAGAATAACAGATGGCTATAACAGACAACCTCAGTGAGCAGGAACAGATACGGAGAGCATCTCTCGATGAGATAAGAAAGCTTGGCATAGACCCCTATCCTGCTGCACAATATCCGGTAAACATTTCAACCAGGGAGATTCATCAGCGCTTTGATTCTGATCAGCAGGAGATACATGATGTATGTATTGCCGGCAGATTGATGAGCAGACGCATAATGGGAAATGCCTCCTTTGGTGAGATAATGGACTCGTCAGGGAGAATACAGATATATGTGAAACGTGACGAGGTATGTCCCGGAGAGGACAAGACACTTTATAACACCCTCTTCAAGAAGCTGCTTGATATAGGAGATATCATTGGTGTAAAGGGATATGTCTTCAGGACACAGATGGGAGAGACAACCATTCATGT
>QKCK01000044.1 GCA_003245695.1 Bacteroidota bacterium
AGGCAAACCTTTGTGGGTCCTGATAGAACTTTGGAAGAAAAGGGTTCTCGGCAAAACGTTCCAGGATAAGTCGTGCATTATAGTCCTCAGATATCATCGTTGCCAGGGTTGTTTTCCCGGCACCTATATTCCCCTCTATTACAATGTAATTGTATCTGTTATTAAATATACTCATCATAAAGTTATCGTTACCGTAAAAATAGACATTGAAGATGAACTTCAATAAAAAAAGCCGCACAATTGCGGCTTTTTTTATTTCCATATTATTAACAATGTTACTCTTCTCTCCTCCTGTCCCTTGACCTGTTGTCACGATGATCACGACGTCCGCCGCGGCCATCGCCACCTTCACGTGGCTCGCGCCTTTCACGTGGCTCGCGTGGCTCACGCTTTGGAGGCTCAACATATCCCTCAGGCTTTGGAATGAGTGGTTTGCGTGACAGCCTTAGCTTGCCGGTCTTAGGATCGATCTCAATCAACTGTACTTCAACCTCATCACCTTCTTTATAAAGATCTTCAACCTTCTCTACTTTCTTGTAATCCATCTCTGAGATATGAAGCAGGCCATCCTTGTTCGGTAATATCTCTACAAAGGCGCCAAACTGAACAATAGTCTTCACCTTTCCTTTGTATACCTGGCCTACCTCCGGCACAGCGCAGATAGCCTTAATACGGTTTAGAGCAGCAGTGATAATCTCTTTATTATCACCAAATACGTCGACCATACCCTGGCCATTCACCTCTTCAATAACAATAGTAGCTCCTGTAGTAGCCTGGATATCCTGTATGATCTTACCACCAGGGCCAATAACAGCACCTATCATCTCTTTAGGAATGAATATCTTTTCAATTCTTGGAGCATGAGGTTTAAGCTCTGCTCTTGGCTCTGCAATAGTCTGCTCAAGTATGTCCAGAATATGGAGTCTTCCTTTGCGTGCCTGCTCAAGGGCCTGTGTCAGAACTTCATAAGGCAGACCATCTACTTTAATATCCATCTGGGTTGCAGTGATACCATCGCGTGTACCCGTTACCTTGAAATCCATATCACCAAGGTGATCTTCATCTCCAAGGATATCAGAAAGAACTGCAAACTTCTTACCGTCCTTATCTGTAATAAGTCCCATAGCAATCCCTGAAACAGGTTTCTTTATCTGAATTCCTGCATCCATCAATGCTAACGTTCCTGCACAAACAGTAGCCATGGATGAAGATCCGTTTGATTCCAGTATATCGGAAACGACCCTTATTGCATATGGATTTGTCTCCTCAGGAGGCATCATGTTTTTGAGAGCCCTGTGGGCCAGATTGCCATGCCCTATCTCCCTGCGACTCAGGCTACGGGCAGCTTTTGCCTCACCGGTTGCGAAAGGAGGAAAGTTATAATGAAGTACAAACTTTTCAGATCCCTGCTTTAAAACCTCATCTATCATCTTTTCATCGAGCTTGGTGCCAAGGGTAACAGTAGTAAGTGACTGTGTCTCTCCCCTTGTAAATATAGATGATCCGTGTGCTGCTGGCAGTGGATCTATCTCACACCATATAGGACGTATCTCATCAAGCTTACGACCGTCAAGCCTCCTGTGCTCATCAAGGACAAGTCTCCGTGCAGCTTCTTTCTCAACATCATGGAAATACCTACCTGCCAGAGCCGTATTAACCGGATTCTCTTCAGTGAACTGCGCAAGAAACTCTTTCTTTATATTGTCAAATCCTTCTGATCTGGTCTTCTTATCTGAACCACTTCTGGCCAACTCATAGCACTTTGAATATGTCTCATCCCATACTTTCTTACGCAGATCCTCATCATTAACCTCATGACAATAAGCTTTCTTCTCACTCTTGCCAACAGCTTCTGTAAGCTCCTTCTGTGCCAGACACTGCTTCTTTATTGCCTCATGAGCAATCCTGAGTGCCTCAAGCATCACCTCTTCTGCCACCTCTTTCATCTCGCCCTCAACCATCATAATGTTTTCGTAGGTTGCGCCAACCATGATGTCAAGGTCTGCCTTCTCCACCTCAGTGAATGTGGGATTAATAACAAATTTACCATCTATACGGGCAACCCTTACTTCAGATATAGGCCCGTTAAACGGTATGTCAGACACTGCAAGGGCAGCCGAAGCAGCCAGACCTGCAAGAGCATCAGGCATAATATCTTTATCTGCCGAGATAAGGTTTATTGTTACAAAGACCTCTGCATGAAAGTCATCCGGAAACAGAGGACGAAGTGCCCTGTCAACCAGACGTGCTGTGAGAATCTCATTGTCTGAAGGCCTGGCCTCCCTTTTGAGGAATCCACCGGGGAAACGCCCCATGGCCGCATATTTCTCTTTATACTCAACTGAGAGAGGCATGAAGTCAACATCTTCTTTTGCCTCCGGGGCTGCAACAACCGTTGCCAGAAGCATCGTGCGTCCCATCTTTACAACAACGGAACCATCGGCTTGCTTCGCCAGCTTACCCGTCTCTATAGTTATTGAACGGCCATCGCCAAGATCAATACTCTTTTCAATTAATTTGTACATCTTTTCTTTGATTATTCGGAAATGAAGATACGGAAACCAAGTTGAAAAAGAATCAAAAAAGGCAATTTTAAATTGCCTTTTTTATCCTTATTTACGCAGGTTCAGTGCCTTGATTATCTCACGATATCTGCTGATATCTTTTACCTTAAGGTAATCCAGAAGTCGCCTCCTTTTACCAACAAGTTTTATAAGTGCCCTCTGGGTACTAAAATCTTTCTTGTTCTTTTTCAAATGTTCTGTCAGGTGGGCAATTCTGTAGGAGAAAAGTGCTATCTGACCCTCAGCACTTCCGGTGTCAAGATCAGATGACCCGAATGTCTTGAAAAACTCCTGTTTCTTCTCCTTTGTTAAATACATATCTCTTTCCAATAGATTGTTAATAAATTCTCCAATTTTGGAACGCAAAGATAGGAATCTTTTATGTAATAATTCAAACAAAACCCTATATTTTTTTTACCTAAACTCTTATTGTCTCATTTTACCCAAAAGCTATGCCATTCTATAGCTTTTTAGGGAAAGAAATAAAACACTAACCATATGATAGACGTAAAAACCATACCTAAAGTTGCGCATGTATAAAAAAAAGTATAGCTGTTTGGTCAAAAAAAAAGAGCCCTTCGTCACTGAATTTTCATGGCTCCATGAATAATGACTCTGAACGTCTTATTTCATCCCCTGATGCAATGAGCTTTGCCCCTATATGACACTCAAGACACATATGACACCGGCAGTAATGACTTCGAAGCTCAATCAATGCCTGAGAGATAAAAGCTGACTCAGACATGATACCGGCTGAGGTATAATCTGATATCAGCCTGTTATTCTCTGAAGGAAGTGTCTCAAGTAATTCCTCTGACAATTCACACCATTCATTTAACCCTTTCTGCTTCCCATAATGGTAAAGTAACGGAGCAATAGCGTTGATGAGTATAAGGTCAACTGATTTGTCACCTGCATTTTTAGACTTGTTACGGCTTTCATGACCAAAACTGTAATGCGAATCCCAGTAGCCGGATGCCTTCACCGAAAAAAGAGACCTTAGTTCATCTACTGTTGAACAGTTAAGAACCGACGAGAATAATCCGCTGGTTGATGACAATAGTGCTGCAAGCTGTGAGATTCTTAAGGTTGGGAAATTGGCCGGACGCAGCCTGTGAAACTTCCATATCCAGCCATCAAGGGGCTGCAAAGAATATTTCACTGACAGAATTCTGAATTCACGGCTCAGAAGCTGGTAATATTCATCGCTGACAGCCTCATCAAACAAAACCGGATCAAGCATTCCGGCAGTGCCAAAGAGTAACGCCTCTGTCTGAACCAGACTATCAGCATGCTTTCTCAAAACTCTTAATGGCAACCGTGTTGCAAGCATACTGAAAGGATCTGTATTGACCCTGTAACCAAAATACCTGGAAATCATCCGGTATAATGTCTCCTCCCAGTCATCCCCTGTCTGTGACATCACAACAGAGACATCACTGCTCTTCCTCCTCAGTCTCTCTTCTCCAAGCAGATGCAGCCACCTGTGAAGAAAGAGGTGATCTATATTTCCCAAATATTCAGAGCATGCAAAAACGTTAGGAGAATTTACAAGACTGAGGTAATTATCCCACATAGTGCTGTCAAACCTGACTTCGACACTCGTCAATCTCCTTCCTGAAGCAGTGAATGCGTCTGCATCATTATGGTAAACAACATGCAGAATAACATTATCATATGAATGATCAGTATGATGACCATGACGAAACCAATCGGAAGAATTAATATGTACCTCAGTATTCCCTGCCCACTGAGTGCCTGAAATTATAAGACGGGTATTGAAAAAATCAGGACCCGAATCATTATTATAATCTCCTGGATAAAGGACTTCCAGATTACCGCTACTATCGCCTGCTTCCAGCAATGAACTATAATAACAATTCTTCCACAACCATTGCAGAAACTCCTCTTTCATAAAATAAGACTTTAAAATGCAGCATTTCAAAGTTATTAATAAAATAAGCCTTTGGCAATTATTTATTTTCTTATTTGACATTACACTATACATGAAACAATAATGAAAAACAATCTGAAAATAAGTAGGATGGTTTACTGATAACTCCGGATTTAATATAACAATAAAGCAAAAAGACGACAAAAGCTGCCAGCTGTACTAAAATATCATCAGCAGCCAGCCTGTAGAGGATTTATAACCATATCTGCAAGATAAAAGATTGCCAATTTGATGATTGCAAAAAAATAAAAATGAGTTAAACCCTAAATTCCCCCTAAAAGGGGAACTCTGATTCCTGTTTTTAGCGTAGGTTTACTAAAGAAAATATGTTTCACCTAAAACCCGAAGTAAAATGAGAGCGTACATGAGAATTATTTTTATGACAATTATTTTACTAACTATTCCGGTTATTGCGAGCAGCCAGATTGACATAAAAAGAAAAATAGAGAACAAAGCAAACCAGAGGGCAAACCAGAGAGCTGACCAGGCAATTGACAAAGGCCTTGATGCAGCTGAAAAAGGCATCAAGGATTCATTCTCCAAGGGAAATAACCAGGAACAATCACAAGATAATAAACAAGAGAAGGATAACAAGGAGAATAAAGACGAGAAGGCAGAAGAAAAGAGCAAACAGAACAATGATGATAACTCACCTTCCATGGAAGAGACTCCATTGATGTCATATTCAAAGTTTGATTTCATCCCGGGAGAAAAGATTGTGTTCTTTGAGGATTTCAGCCAGGATGCCGTTGGCGATTTTCCTCTTTTATGGAACACTAACGGTTCAGCAGAAGTAGTTACAACAAACCTTTTCCCCGGGCACTGGATGAAATTCGTCTGCAATGAAAGCATCTGGACAGATGAATTATTGACACTACCCGATAATTACACCATTGAATTTGATGTTGTTCCTGTTGCCGGGGAACAAAACTCAATGACAGGATATCAGGTAAGGCTATATCAGGCAAAAAACGCCAGGGCATGGGATAGTGGTACTGCCCCCGGAGAAGGAGGCTTTTTGTATACAATAGAGTATTTCGGAAGGCCTGGCTATCACACATGGTTTAATAAAGGTGAGTGTCAGCAGACAGGACTAACCGGATACAAGGAGGGTGATGAGTTTAAACAGAAGATGAACCAGAAATACCATATTTCAATCTGGGTACAGAAGACCAGGATCAGGTTATACCAGGATCAGAACAAGATATTTGATCTCCCGAGAGCATTTCAGTCTGGCTGTGCAAAACCTGACAGGATCAGGTTTGAGAACGGAGCAGCAATGGTATCAAATATACGTGTTGCAGCAGGCGCTCCTGATATGCGCAGCAAACTGCTCACCGAAGGAAAACTGGTAAGTTATGGCATCTATTTCGATGTGAATAAAGATATTGTAAAACCCGAATCATATGCTACACTGAAAGAGATAGCATCAATCCTCACCGAGAACCCTGATGTAAGGATAAAAATTGTAGGACACACTGACTCTGATGGTGCTGATGCAGCAAACCTGGAGCTCTCAAAACGAAGAGGGGAATCAGTGAAAAATGAACTGGTAAGGACTTTCAGTATAGACGCATCAAGAATAGAGTCAGATGGTCAGGGAGAGAGTCAACCTGTTGCACCTAATGACTCACCGGCAAATAAAGCATTGAATCGTCGGGTAGAATTTATTAAACTCTGACAGATGAGATACAAAACTATGGCACTCATCCCCATGATGCTCATAGCATCATGGGTTTGTGCACAAGACCGACAGGCACTGAGCGAAAAGAAGGGTACTTTTGAGTTACTCAGCCGCAATAATTACACCATGCCTGCACTGGGATTTACCCTAACAGAGGTAAACAACAATCTTCAGAAGATAACTGAGATTGTAAACACTGTACAAAAGAACCCTGTTCTATATGACATTAAGGGATTTAACGGCAGAGCCAGAATTTATACTGTCTCAATAATAGAAAAGGAAATTTATGGAGTACCATCAAGAATAAGCTTTGAATTCAGCTCTTTCTTCTACAACAGAGAAGGGAAAGTAACTTTTAATAGCATCGAACCTCCGGAATGGTCTCTTTACCTGAATGATATGGTTCCGGGCTGGTCAGACTCATTTAATACCAAACACGGCTACTTCACCGTCCCCCTGAACAAGAAAACCATTGAACCAGGAATTGATCTCTATGACGATGAGCGCTTTGTCATCTATGACCCTTCACGGCCACCCTACTGGATCGCGGTGACTGTCAGGGAGGCTTTTGAAGCAGCCAGGGAAGAGATAAATGCTGAAAAAGACCCGGTTGCAGCAAAATACCTCAAAGAGGTTTTTGAACAGGAGTATTCAGATATCTCCCCTGCTGACCTTGACAAGCAAGCCTATTTCGGAGGGAATCTGTCTAGAATAAGTACATCATCTGGCTATGAAGGCCAGGACAGCATTTTCCCGTTAATCCTGAAAGTTAATCCTGAGTACTGGAACAGGTCACGCCCCAGATCAGATGTACAGTTTATCTATTTTAAATCAGTAAGGGATAAAGAGTATTTAAAGAGGCGTCTTGATGAATGTCAGAAAAATATTAATAGTGGCTCAGGATGTGACTTACAACGTTTTGAGTTATCATTTGGCATGACTGACATTCTAAACCTTAAGAGTAAAGTAACAAAGTAATCAGCCAACAAGAGGTGCCAGATAACCGGCCATCTCCTTCTGGATCTCAGCTGCCTTTTCTGAAGCTACAATATCAAAACGGTCACTGCTGTCAGCGAAGATTATCCCTCGCGATGAGTTGACGAGGAGACCGCATTTCTTATTCATCCCGTAACGTGCCACCTCTTCAAGACTCCCCCCCTGTGCACCTACTCCGGGCACAAGCAGAAAATGATCGGGCACAATTTTACGTATGTCTGACAACATCTCTGCCCTGGTAGCACCAACGACAAACATCATATTGTCAGGCGTCCCCCACTGCTGAGACACTGTTAATACTCTCTCAAAAAGCCTCTCCCCCGCTGATGTAAAATACTGGAAGTCATCAGCACCCTTGTTTGATGTAAGAGCCAGTACTATTGCCCACTTACCCTGATATGTGAGAAAGGGCTTTACGGAGTCCTCTCCCATATATGGTGCAACAGTAACGGCATCAAAAGGCATATCTCCAAAAACGGCCCGTGCATACATCTTTGAGGTATTGCCAATATCTCCTCTTTTGGCATCAGCAATAATAAAGATGTCAGGGTGATTAACACTTATATATTCAACGCTTTTCCTGAGAGAGTCCCATCCGGATACCCCCTGTGACTCGTAAAAGGCAAAATTTGGCTTATATGCAACTGTATACTTCGCTGTAGCATCAATGATCCTTCTGTTGAACTCAAAGACCGGGTCTTTATATCTTTTCACACTCTCCGGCAGCTTTTCGGGTTCTGAATCAAGACCAACGCAAAGGAAAGACCTTTTAGCGACAATATTGGAAAAGAGTTCTTCAGAAGTCATATTTTTCAGATGTTACTTTCTTTTAGACGTTCAGCATTCTCAGCCAGCTGAAGCTTATCAATAAGTTCCTGTATACTACCGTCCATAACAACCGGAAGGTTATAAATAGTAAGGTTTATTCTGTGGTCTGTCACCCTTCCCTGTGGGTAATTGTAGGTTCTGATCTTAGCTGATCTGTCGCCGGTTGATACCATAGTCTTGCGCTTGTGTGAAATCTCATCAAGATATTTCTGATATTCAAGATTGTAAAGTCTTGTGCGCAATTCTTTCATTGCCTTCTCCAGGTTCTTGATCTGTGACTTTTCATCCTGGCATGTTACCACCACACCTGTTGGTATATGCGTTAGCCTGATGGCTGAATAAGTTGTATTGACCGACTGTCCACCGGGGCCTGAAGAACAATATGTATCTTTTCTTATATCCTCTGTCTTTACTTCTATGTCGAATTCACCTGCTTCAGGCAGAACAGCTACTGTGGCAGCCGACGTATGTATCCGGCCCTGTGTCTCTGTCTGTGGAACTCTCTGAACGCGATGGACACCTGACTCATACTTCATTATACCATAGACACCTTCGCCGATAATGTTAAACACTATCTCTTTATATCCCCCGGCAGTGCCCTCTGAATAATTATTAAGTTCTACACGCCATCCTCTTGTCTCAGCATACTTGGTATACATACGGTACAGATCTCCTGCAAAAATACTTGCCTCATCACCTCCGGTGCCTGCCCTGATCTCCATAACAGCGTTCTTTGAGTCTTCAGGATCTGCCGGAAGAAGAAGTATCTTTATCTCTTCCTCCATACCTGGTATCATTTCCAGGAGCTCATCGATCTCACCTTTTGCCATCTCACGCATCTCCTCATCCTTCTCGGTGGCAAGAAGCTGCCGGGTACTGTCAAGGTTATCTATCACTGTCTTATATCTCTCAAATGCAGCCACAACAGGCTCGAGGTCCTTATATTCCTTGTTAAGCTTGATATATCGCTTCATGTCGCCCATAACATCAGGAGCCGTCAGAAGCTGACCCACCTCTATAAACCTCGCCTTCACTCCCTCAAGTTTCTCAAGAATAAGATTTGCTGCCATTGTAATTTTTATTTTTCGGGTGCAAAGGTAATAAAGAAAGTCGAAAGTCCTTAAAGTAGAGAGTCTTTAAAGTTTAAAGCAAAGGAAAGAAGTCCCGGGGAGCAGGATACTAAAAGCTGAAAGCTGGGTATATGCAGTAACTGAAAGACTTTTCAATACTCAAAAGTTCCATTCTCACCTGAAATGGTGAGCCGTTTTGAGTCTGACTTTTCACAGTAGCCAATAATACGGGCATCAAGGTTGTATGATTCAGCAATGTCAATTACTGTCTGTGCATCATCGGGAGTCAGATAGATCTCCATCCTGTGTCCCATATTGAATACACGATACATCTCCTGCCATGGCGTAGATGAGTTTGATTGTATCATACTGAAGAGAGGTGGGACAGGAAACATGTTGTTTTTAACAACATGAAGATTGTCAATAAAATGAAGCACTTTTGTCTGTGCTCCTCCTGTACAGTGTATCATACCATGTATTGAGCTACGCATCTGGTCAAGAATATTTTTTATCACAGGAGCATAGGTCCTTGTTGGGGAAAGCACCATTCTGCCAGCGTCCACTCCATCAACCACAGTAGGGTCTGTAAGTCTCATGCCCCCGGTATATACCAGTTCCGTGGGTATAGCCTGATCATAACTCTCAGGATAAAGGGTTGCAAGATATTTTGAAAAGACATCATGTCGTGCTGATGTAAGACCATTACTGCCCATACCGCCATTATAGGCGTTCTCATATGTTGTTTTTCCGAATGAAGCCAGCCCTACAATCACATCACCTGGCTGTATCTTTTCAGCAGTGATAACATCACTCCTTTTCATACGGGCCGTAACAGTCGAATCAACAATGATCGTCCTTACAAGGTCACCTACGTCAGCCGTCTCTCCTCCAGTTGACCATATATCTACTCCCAAAGACCTCAGCTGTGCAAGAAATTCTTCAGTTCCTTCAATTATTGTTTTAATGACTTCTCCCGGGATAAGGTTCTTATTCCGACCTATTGTTGATGATAAAAGAATGTTTTCTGTAGCTCCCACACAAAGCAGATCATCAATGTTCATCACCACAGCATCAACAGCAATGCCCTTCCATACTGAAAGGTCTCCTGTCTCTTTCCAGTAGGTATATGCAAGTGAAGACTTTGTTCCGGCACCATCGGCATGCATAATGTTGCAGTAATCATCACTGCCACCCAGCAAATCAGGTACTATCTTGCAGAAAGCACGTGGAAAAAGTCCCTTGTCAACATTCTTAATTGCGCTATGTACATCCTCTTTCCCGGCAGAGACACCTCTCCTGCCGTATTTTGATTCGTCTGGCATACTCTTGCTCATATAGGTTGCAAAGATAAAAAAAAAGAGGCTGTCTCAGAAAGATAAGAGAGCCTCTGTATAAAGTAAGATGTCACTAATGATCACTTTTCCTCATAATCAGTACGTAAAACCCTGAATTCAGTACGTCTGTTTATCTGATGCGCTATCTCCTTCTGCTCGTCGTTCTGCAGTGTGTTAATATACTGCTCCGTAAGGGCAACGCCAGCTTTAAGGAAAGGATTGTCACTTACAATCACAGCATCAGCCACCTTTGGTTCTGACTCGCCATATCCTCTTGCTGTAAGACGATCTCTGGCTATGCCTTTTGCTACCAGATAATCAACTACAGACTGGGCTCTCTTCTGTGACAAATCCAGATTGTACTCCTCAGTATCACGTGAATCGGTGTGTGACATCAATTCAATTGTAATATTGGGGTTGTCATTAAGTGTCTCTACCAGTCTGTCAAGTGACACCATTGACTCAGGCCTGAGATCCCACTTCCCAAAGTCATAGAGTATATTTGGCAACTCTATTGGTTTGTCAAAAGCCGTAAGAAGAATGGTAGTCAAAAACTCACGACTCTTATCCTGTCCACGGGTTGTCTCTTTTTCCTTGCCGTTAAGATATCCTTTCTTTGAAGCCAGGAAGATATAGTCAACATTAGGATTAAGGTTAAACTTAAACTCTCCTCCGGCACCTACTTCTGTCTGCATATTGGCTCCGTCACTGGCAATAAGCTGAACCAGGGCGCCAGTAACAGGTTGCCCCGTTTTCTCATCTTTTACCAGCCCGGTAATTGAGAACCGCAGTGGAGGCAGCTCAAATGAATAGAGATCATCATCACCTCTTCCCTTACGGGTAGAACTGAATATTCCCTTTTCAGCGCCATTTTCAAAGGCAATGCCAAAATCATCGGCATTACTGTTTATCGGCGACTTCATATTTTGTACCACCCAACGGCCTGCAGCCTGAGGTGTTGCACAGAATATGTCAAGCCCACCCATTCCTACACGCCCGTCAGAAGCAAAATAGAGAGCCCCGTTCTCGCGCACAAATGGAAAAAGCTCATTGCCCTTTGTATTTATATCCTGCCCAAGATTCTCAGGACGAGACCATCCCTGACCTTTGTTGGCTCTGGTAACCCTGTAGATGTCTTTACCTCCAAACCCACCGGGCATATCAGACACAAAATAGAGAGTTAGACCATCAGGCGAAATTGCAGGATGTGCCGCAACGATAGTGTCAGCCACCAGATCCAGCTTAGTGGGTACAGCCCAACTGACACCCTCTCTTACCGAATACATTATTGCACATCCCTTCTTCTCCCTCTTTCCAACCTCACAACGGGTAAAATAAATCTCTCTGTAGTCTGATGATATCGAAGGAGCACCATCTTCAAACTCACTGTTCAGATACTCTGCAGGAACAGGAGTGCTCCATTTGCCCTTCTTGTCAAGACGAGTCTCAAAAATATCTGTGAAATTCTGCCCCGTTGCTCCATTGCTTTTATTTCCCTGGGCCTCATCACGCGATGATGTAAAATAGACCATCCCAAAGTCATCACGGACAAAGGCAGGACTGAAATCGGCCTCACGCGAGTTAATCTCTTTTATCTCTTCAACTTTATATGCTTCAGGGTCATCAAGCCACTCCAGGGCAAGCTCACATGATCGTATCTGCTGCTCCGTGCGCGGATCACCCGGAACAAGCTGACGGTATTTCATAAACTCCTCAATAGCCTGTTGATATCTCCCGTTCTTTTTTATGCATTCAGCAAGCCAGTACTGTGCTTCAGGCCTCGGGAAAGATGATCGCGCAGCTTTTTTATACCATAACTCCCCGTTCTTCGGGTCATTGGTTAACCGGTAACACTCAGAGACCATAAACACCATGTCTGACTTAATCTGTTTGTCCCTTGATTTTGAATAGGCACTTTTAAAGAGGTCGAGTGCCTCTGTATAACTACCTGCCTCATATGCAGCATAAGCCCTTTCTACCTTATGCTTCTGCGCCTGAAGAGTAAGAGGTAAAAAAAGAAAGAATAACAGGATTCCAAAAACAAACCGATTCATATATACTCCTTTGGTTTATTGCAAAAGTAATGAATGTTATCAATGATAACGAGCCGAAATGTGAATTATTACCCTTAGAATATATGGCAAAAAAAAAAGGATGCTCCCATTGGGAGACATCCTTAACCTCAAACAAAACACAAATCCAAAATCTATCGCGTAAACAATAACTCCCTGTATTTCGGTAATGGCCACATCTCATTGTCCACTGTCAATTCAAGCTTGTCAATATGATATCTTATATCCTCAAGATATGGTTTTACCTTAGATTCATATACAAGTGCCTTTTTCATCGGGTCCTCAATGATATTTGCCTTCTTACGCTCTTCAATCATGTCAGCAACAAGTTTCTTTATCATTGAGATATGGTCAGAGATACTTACAATAAGCTCTTTGCGGGCACCGGCAAGTCTCATATAATCATTTTCATCAAAAATATCCCTTAGCCCTTTTACATTGTCAATAAGAGTTGTCATATACCTGACACCTGTAGGGACAATATGGTTTATTGCAAGATCACCAAGGACTCTCGATTCAATCTGAAGTTTCTTGGTAAATTTCTCAAGTTCCACCTCAAGACGGCTGTCGAGCTCACGTTCAGTGAGAGTTCCAGTTTCAACAAGTGTCTTTTTGGCATTTTCCGAGACATAAGCCCTCAGTGACTTGGGCACACTTGTCTCTGCAGAAAGACCACGCTTGAGAGCCTCCTTATGCCACTCTGCACTATATCCATCACCATTGAATCTGATTCGCTCCGAGTCAATTATATATTTCTTCAGAACCTGTAAAATAGCCTCATCCTTTTTCCTTCCACCAGCTACAAGAGCACTCACATCATTAAGGAAAAGATTGAGCTGACGTGCTACAGCTGAATTGAGTACAATCATAGGAGAACTGCAGTTTGCAGATGAACCTACTGCCCTGAATTCAAATCTGTTACCTGTAAAGGCAAATGGTGATGTACGGTTACGGTCAGTATTATCAAGCAATATTTCAGGAATCCTGCCAAGGCCAAGCTTAATCTCTGTCTTCTCCTGGGGAGTCATCTTTTTGTCCTTCACCTTTGTGGCAACTTCCTCAAGCATATTTTCAAGATAGCTTCCGAGGAAGACAGAAATAATTGCCGGAGGAGCCTCATGACCGCCCAAACGATATGAATTGTTCTCATTTATCACACTGGCTCTCAGTAGTTCCTGATTGTCATTCACAGCTTTCACAACATTTACCAGGAATGCGAGGAACTGCATGTTACCTTTAGGGTTTTTACCGGGTGAGAGAAGATTTACCCCGGTGTCAGTCGACATTGACCAGTTATTGTGTTTTCCGGATCCGTTGACATCAGCAAAAGGCTTCTCATGGAAAAGGATTCTGAACTTATGCTTACGTGCAACACGGCGCATAAGATCCATAAGAAGCTGGTTATGATCCACAGCAAGGTTTGTCTCTTCAAATATGGGAGCACACTCAAACTGATTAGGTGCAACCTCGTTGTGTCTGGTCTTGAGTGGAATGCCAAGCTTGTATGCTTCAAACTCAACATCAATCATAAATGACATCACCCTGTCAGGTATAGATCCGAAATAATGATCAGAGAGCTGCTGGTCCTTTGAAGAGGCATGTCCCATAAGTGTGCGGTCAGCCAAGACAATATCAGGCCTTGCATAATACAATGCTTCATCAATAAGGAAATACTCCTGCTCAACACCGAGTGTTGCATTGACTTTATTTACATCCTTATCAAAGAGCCGGCATACTTCAACGGCGACTTTATCGAGTTGCGCCAGCGAACGAAGCAATGGCGTCTTATAGTCAAGCGCTTCGCCGGTATAGGATACAAAAACTGTAGGAATACAGAGGGTGGTACCAACAATGAAGGCTGGTGATGAGACATCCCATGCTGTATAGCCCCTGGCTTCAAAGGTATTTCGTATACCACCGCTTGGGAAACTTGAAGCATCAGGCTCCTGCTGAACCAGAACATTACCTGAGAAACGCTCAATTACAACACCGTTACTCCCCCTCTCAATAAACGAGTCATGCTTCTCTGCTGTTGCATCAGTGAGAGGATGAAACCAGTGAGTGAAGTGAGTTGCTCCCCTTTCCATTGCCCATGCACGCATACCTGCTGCAACCTGATCAGCAATAGGCCTCGATATGGGAGTCCCCTCCTCTACAGCTTTCTTTACTGCCTTAAAAGCTTCATGAGCTACATACCTTTCCATCTTGGTACGGTCAAAGACATTTATTCCAAAATACTGCGAGATATGGTCCTCGGGAAGACTTACTTCTAACGGGGTTCTTGAAAACACCTCTTTCAATGCACTGAATCTTAACTCTGCCATCTTTATTATTTTTTGTCAAAATTACACTTTTTTTATATTCCATTACTTTTTTAGGGGTTTTATTTCATTTTTTATCTGTTTTTTTCTCATACCCCCCTCTTTTTTTACTTAATTATTCATTTTTTATTCATTATTTTAAACCATACCCCCAAATGAATGTTTCTCTAAAATTCTTTTATCATTCAATATATGTATAGCCTCTCATTTTACTGAATTTTGTTATATTTGCTGCCTGTATCCAAAACAGGAATAATAAAACATTAAATACTAATTAGATGTCAGTACTTCAGACTTTAAGGGAAAAAGCGGGACCGTTAGTAGCAGGAGTGATAGGTCTCTCACTACTTATTTTTATTGTCAGCGACTTTTTCGACAGTAACAGTTCACAGCGAAGAAGAGCAAAGAAATACTATGAGCTGGCCCGCATCGATGGAGAAACAATATCATACCAGGACTTTGAAACTAAAGTCATGGAGATGACCGAGATTTATAAGTTGATGGGGAATACCAATGTCTCCGAGGAGATGACGGAGAATGCCCGTAATCAGATATGGCAGCGAATGTTGATGGACAAGATCTACGGAAAAACTATTACAAAGACAGGTCTTGCTGTTACACCTGAAGAGGTTGATGCCATGGTGCTGGGTAATGACCCTCACCCAATAGTCAGACAGCTTTTTACTGACCCCAACACAGGCCAGTTCAACAGGTCATACCTTATTAATTTCCTTAAGGCTACCAATGATGACCCAACAACAAAAAAATACTGGCTCTTTTTTGAAGACCAGATCATCAATGACAAACTCAACTCAAAACTGCTTAACCTCATTACAAAAGGTATATATGTAACAACCAAACAGGCTGAGTTTGAAAACAACCTTGCAGCACAGACTGTTGATTTCAGTTATATTGCCCGCAGTTATTCATCTCTCTCTGACAGTACAATAGATGTCAGTAAAGATGAGATTACTAAGTATTATGAGTCACATAAGGAAAGCTTTAAACGGAATGCATTAAGGGATATGGAGTATATTACATTCCCTATCGTCCCTTCTGAAGTCGATAATGAACAGGTAAAAAAATGGGCTGAGGAGCTCAAACCTGAATTTGTGGCTGCAGCTGATGTTGCCCAGTTTGTAAACATAAATTCTGATACCCGTCATGCAGGCTTTTACTTCAGCATCAACGATCTCCCCGAAAATCTGAAATCACTGGCTCTCAGTGGCGACAAATCATTTGTTATGGGGCCCTATTTTGAAGAGGGATACTACAAACTTGCACGTATAAATGACATTAAAGACCAGCGTCCTGATTCAGTAAGAGTACGCCATATTCTTATTTCTCCACAGGCTACAGGAGGTTCTATGGCTGCTGCAAGAGAAGTAGCTGACAGCCTCATGAAACTCATCAAAAACGGAGCCAGTTTTGAAACCCTGGCACTCACAAACTCTGCCGACCAAAACACTGCCCAGATAGGTGGTGATCTTGGATGGTTCAAAGAGGGTTTGATGATACTCCCATTTAATAATGCATGCTTTGAAGCAAACAAGGGAGATATTTTAACAACTGAGACAAACTACGGAGTACATATTATTAATGTCATTGACCAGAGTAAAAAGGTTCGTAAATATAATATCGGTGTCATTGACCGCCAGGTAACTGCCAGCAACCTGACCACACAGCAGATATATGCTCAGGCAAGTCAGTTTGCAGGTACAAACAACACCCTTGAGAAATTCAATAAAGCTGTAGCTGAAGGTAAACTCGACAAAAAATCAGCAGGAAATGTAACGCCGATGCAGAAAGAAGTTGCAGGTCTGCCAGACTCAAGGACACTTCTCATGTCACTCTTCAGGACTGAATCAGAAGGTTCTATCATACTTGACCCCAACGACCAGGCAATATTTGAACTTCCAGGCGTATATGTGGTTGCCTATTGCTCTCACATCCAGAATGAAGGTGTTGCTCCTGAGTCTGATGTTGCAGCTGAAATCAAGTTCAAAATCGCAAAGGAGAAGAAGGGTGAAATAATATCATCTGAGATGGAAAAGGCAGGAGAAGGTAAGACTCTCTATGAAATAGCAGAAAACTACGGCACAACCGTAATCGATGCCTCCGGAATAAACTTCAGGTCATATTCCATACAGGGTGCAGGTATTGAGCCATCACTCATAGCAGCAGCCTCATC
>QKCK01000269.1 GCA_003245695.1 Bacteroidota bacterium
ACCTCAATGGCAATGGGAGTCGTAACTGATTTCGGAGCCAGTGAGTAGATAATATCCCTGGGAGCCCCCATAAGCCATGCAATAAGGACAACGGATACTATACCTGTTATGCAACCTGCCAGCTGAGAGATAATAATGATCATTGCCTGGTTCCTTACCTTCTTCAGCTGCTGATAGAGAGGTACTCCCAATGCCACAACTGCAGGTTTGAGAAGAAAATCAATATACCGTCCTCCCTTATGGTACTCTTCGTAATCAATATTAAATACCATAAGAAAAGTGATAATGATGATAACGGTGATAAGAATTGGATTCAGTATTATAACGCCTGTTCTGTCCTGTAACTTCTGTGCCAGAAAATAGATTGCTATAGTAAAGGCAACAACAACAACCTCATTTTGAAATATCCCACTCATAAAGCCTGATTGTTCTTTTTTGTCCTTACAATTTTCTTACTCCTGGCCCTCAGTTGCTGATGAACCCATCCGGTAACTATCAGTACAATTATCGTACTCCCGAACGAAGCCACCACTATTGACCAGAATGACGAAAGAATAATATCAAAATAAAGCATGACAGCTACTCCTGCCGGTACAAAAAAGAACGGCAACATCTTAACCAGAAAGTCAGAGATACCCTTTACCCACGCGAGCTTAATCCAGCCTACGCTTAACATAGAAGTAAGCAACAGCATTCCGATAATACTGGATGGCAGCCTTATACTGGTGTAATGGACAATGATCTCTCCGAATGCAAGGCATCCAAAGATAATTGCGCACTGTCTTAAAATCTGGATCATAAACATGAATATTAATTAAATAAAAAAACTGCTCATTCATTAATACTGAATAATATGCCGGAACTATCTTCTGTCAGTTAATAAATTTCAGAGTGCAAATATAATTACATCCGATGAATAGCTGCATCAGGAGTTTTCATGTTACCACTAATTATCGCTATTTATGCACTAATGTGATGTCAGAATAATTCTGGTGGAGCTTTTTCTTGTCAGCAGTAATACTACGGAAGGGAAATGTCTGTAAGGAAATAGACAAGACCAACGAGCAGATCCAACATCAGCAGACTGTTGGATATAATCAGGCAGTAGCTATTATTGATTATTGTTGTATGCCGTGTCCTGCAGCAGTTGCATCATCAGTATACTATCACGCTCCTTAAACTGATCTATTTTTTTATCTATGCTATCAATCTCCCTGGTTATTCTTTCATACTCATGTTCCATACTATCTATCTCTTTTTTCAGTTTCCTCTCTTTAATGTTAAAACAACCATTTAGAGAAAGCAGCATTACTGAAGAAATAAGTATTATCCGTATGTTTGTCAGGCTTTTACGCATCATGCTTAATTTATGTTGAACTATATCTAAAAGCATCTCACGATATGGAGCAAGAGCAGCTATTGTTTTAAAGTCATTGTTTTGTAAGTATACGCTATTTCGCCAATATCTTTTTGATAAATGTAATCTGGTCGCTTCTCATGTTTTCACTATCCTCAGCATAAAGCACAATCAATGAAGAGACATAAAGTAATCCGTTGTGAATGAATAGCATATGTCTTGTACTTCGTGTCATTGTCTTCTCACTACCCTTAATCCCATTAGTTCTGTATTTAATCACAGCAACCCGAACACCATCAATCTTATCGAAATACGATACGATATTGTCATCTGCTATATAGTCTTCCTCAAGATATTCGTCAATGCACAACTCATTTCTTATTCCTTCTATTTCGTCTTCAACAATCGCTTCCAGATCATTTTGTGATGTGCTATCCAGCTGTGAGGAGCCAAAAATCATAATCGCCTGGGGCTCTCCTGTTACAGAAAACGGTACTGGTGCCTGTCTCTTGCTTGTAAACTGGATATTATGCTCCAGGTATTTAAAATCCCAGTCATGCCTGAAGATATTATCCTGAGCAATAAGCTCACAGGCAAATATGTTAAATAAGATCAGAATCAAAAATGTTCTCATAATACCATTTATATTAAACAAAACTGCGTTCATCTTCCCGCTTCTGTGGTTTGTATTACAGGAAGAATCTATAAAGCACCTCTTCATATTCTAAACATTATCCCTGCTGCTCTCTGACAGCAGGGCTAAGGTAATAAAAGTATATGATTGATAACCAATGCAAGGTAAAAGACAAAAGCTGAGGAGCTGTGCGACGAAGTCGCGTGAAACGGGAACAAAAGTAAAAAGACAAAAGTGATGAGGTGAGATGTGAGGGATGAGGCGTGAGGTGTTGATGCGTTGATGCGTTGATGCGTTTAGTCGTTTAGTCGTTCAGTAGGTTCCATGAGAATGCGGACTTTCGACTTTCGACTTTCAGACTTTCGACTCAGGTTTATGTCAGTCTGAAGCCATCGTTATTCCACTCCAGATCGAGCAAAAACCTCTTTGCCGGCAGTCCGCCAGCGTAGCCCGTCAGCTTTCTGTCGCTGCCGACAATACGGTGGCATGGCACAATGACAGAAATGGGATTGGCGCCATTTGCCGTCGCCACCGCCCTGATAGCGTTGGTGTCACCCAGACGGTGTGAGAGCTCAAGATACGACATAGCTGCACCTGAAATATTTTTTCAGGATTATAAGCCGGCGATGCCTCTGTTTGTTCATTTTGGGGTATTAATATCATTATAGGCAACCGTGTTGGGTGTCCACAGCTGGTGCGAACCAATATCAACCATGTTTCTGATTTGAATCAGGTAACCCTGTGAATTGATACAGCTCCGGGAGGAGAAGACCTCCCCCGGGCAGGAGCAATGAAGGAATACTATGGTAACTGGCAGCTGTGTTTTACAGCGCCATTTTTTCAGATGTCAGGGAGGCAGCTATAATACCTTTACTCTTACTGCCTTTAGCCCTTTAGCCCCTTTTTCGGTTTCAAACTCTACTTTGCAGCCTGTCTTCAATGTTGAATCACAATCATTGACATGTACAAATATTGACTCCCGATTCTCTGAGTCAGTAATGAAACCAAAGCCTTTGGACTCATCAAAGCTTTTAAGAATACCTGTCCTGAGTTTGATGCTGTTGCGGAATTCTGCTTTGGGAACTCCAATTTCAATACTTTCAGCATTTATTTCTTTCTTCTGAGACAGATCCGGAGGAGTAGAGGTAATAACCCCATTCTCATCAACCCATGCTATCATATCATCAAGGCTGCTCTTACCCTGTTCTTTTCTTTCAAGCTTGCGCTTTTCCTTTTCCTTACGTTTTTTTGCCTGTCTGTCTCTTACTTCCTTCTTGCTAAAAGTCTCTTTGGATCTTCCCATTAAACCTCTTTTTAGTTATTATTATTTTTATGTTGAAATCTGTTTATAGCCCCAGAACACACACCTGCTCCAGTGTCTCCATCAGCACTCCAGGATAAAACAGTCATCCCGATTATATGGACTCATACCCTGTTACAGTAGTACACTCTTGTCAGTGATGCTTAATTCACAGACAAGTTAAGTACTAATAATGAGAAATCCATACCCATTCCATAATGAAACCAGGAACAGGTATGGTTAATTCTTAAATCTGAGATAAAATCAGATAATGTTATTTAACGTTATAGGCGACTTCGCCTTTTTCACCCTGCTTGATGTCAAAAGTAACTGTCTGTCCTTCTGAAAGACCATTAAATGGACTTACCAAGCCTGAACGATGAACGAAAACATCTTTTTTGCCTTCTCTCTCAATAAAACCAAATCCCTTGGATTCATTATACCATTTTACTTTCCCTTCGTTCATCTCTTAGTATCTTCTCCTGTTATCCGATTCACTCTTCTCACGTGCTTCATTGACCACCATCTCACGGTTCTTCAGTGTAGCGCCGTTCAATTCGCTTATTGCTTTCTTCGCTTCTGCAGAATCATTCATGGTTACAAAACCAAATCCTTTACTCCTGCCGCTGAACTTATCAGTGATGATCTTTACATCACCTACTGTACCATACTCGCCGAAAACGTCTCTTAAATCATTTTCATTGACCTTAAAATCAAGATTGCCTACGTATATATTCATTTTTTAAAAATTTAAAGCCCGATTATCATCAAAGCTCGATTATTACTTTTCGGTATTTTAGATTAAAGAAAACAAGATACATATTTCTCTTTTTCTAACCACACCTCATTTTTGAAAAAGGATAAAAAAATGTATCAGTTTAATCAAAGGAAGGATAAATTGTACTTTTCTTTATTTTCAATTTCGCGACAAAGATACACAAATATGCATCATAACCAACAGGTAATGAATTTATTATTTTTATGAAAATTTAACAATATCACTCTTGCTGATGAATGCTTTAGCTGCGAGGAAGATAAAATGAGGGATGAGGAGTGAGGCGTGAGGCGTGAAGGTTAAGACAAAAGACAAAAGGACAAAGACAAAAGTTGAGGAGGGAAGACAAAAGCTGAGGGCAGTATGACAACTCCAGGTTGTCAGCACTGTTCCTGTTTATCTGTAGCTCTGTGCGATTGCCGGTGCCAACGACACCCAGTATATCTCCGGCAGCAACATTGTCACCTAGTGACACTGTCAGGTTGAGAACATGATCATAA
>QKCK01000218.1 GCA_003245695.1 Bacteroidota bacterium
CGCTCAACGTGGCCCCCTCTGGCTAAACCGGGTGTAAATATCAATGAGGGAGACTACCTGCTGAAGGTAAATGATACTGATGTCAGGGCCGACAGAGAAGTATACAGTTACTTTGCCGGGCTGGCCGGTCAACAGGTAACGCTGACGGTCAACTCAAGGCCTACACCTGATGGTGCAAGACAGGTGGTTGTCAAACCTGTCAGCAGCGAATACAGTATCAGGTATATGGACTGGCTCGAATCAAATCGTCTGGCAGTAGAGAAGGCTTCAGGAGGTAAGATAGGCTATATATATCTGCCCGATACCTGGAACAGCTCTGCCACTGACTTCCCAAAATATTTCTACTCACAGACAAAGAAAGAGGGTATTATCATTGATGGCCGATTCAATGGTGGCGGGCTTGACCCGGAGATATTCCTTCAGCGTCTTCAGAAAAAGCCTCATGGCTTCTGGACACGCCGCCAGTCTGTAGACCAGCCCATACCATTCCTTGCTGTGGATGCACATATGGCCCTGCTCACAAATAAATACGCCGGCTCCGGCGGCGACGAACTGCCATACGAATTCCGCCATAACAAAATGGGCCCCGTAATAGGCACCCGTACCTGGGGAGGATTGGTGGGCGTCTCAATGTTTATTACTCTTATCGATGGCGGCGGACTGACAGCCCCTGACTATAGAATATATAATGAAAAGGGGGAATGGGTTGTTGAAAACACTGGCGTAACACCTGACATTATAATCGATATCGATTCAAAGAAGTATTCTGAAGGCTATGATACACAGCTTATGAAAGCTGTCGATGTGATAATGAAACAAATAAGTGACCAGCCACGCCAATGGCCTGAACATCCAGCCTTCCCTGTTGACAGGTAGATAATACTGTTCATATTGCTAAACCCCGCTATTATTAAATAACGGGGTTTTATTTTCCCCACAGGTAAAACATCACGAACATTTATAACTATAGTCCGCTACTCCCTTTTTAACATTTTTTTTATTTTTTATCTGCCAGTCTTAATAAAGATTATGGCTATACACCAGCATTATGTAATTTTTTCAGTCAACTGAAGTTTTTAGCACTGAATAATTGCCAATTCAATTTAATATCTATTTTTGTATGTCTGATATTTGGAAATGCAATACAAAAGAGTCGCCTGATGGATACCTTTTGAAATAATCACAATGAACCCATGATGGGTCTGTTTTTGCTATTGCTGTAAGCATTACTTTTTTATACTGACATCCGGAGATCAGCATACAGTAACGTTTTGTTGGCTATAGTGGATTAATATGGAGGTAAGAATTCTGTCTGTGATATTAGCGACCCAACCGGTGGTGAAGAGTGTTTCCTACATCATACTACGCAATACATGTTCTATTAACCCAAAAATCAACCCCTATGAAAAAGATGCCCATTAAAGCCAGGTTGTTGGCAGGATTCATGGTTATTGCGGCGGTTGCCGTTGTTATTGGTTTTATTGGAATTAAGAGGCTTGAGGTCTTAAGCCGGCAGGACAAGCTGATGAACGAACAGGTGGTCATGGCCCTGGGAAACCTGTTAGAAATCAGCTCCGATTTTCAGCTTATAAGAATCTCTTACAGGGATATGATTGACAAAGATGACCCTGATCTTATTAATGCTGAGATAGAAAAACAACAGGACTACTTTCTCAGAATCGACAGTGCAATGGAGCTTTATGAAGGCACCATACGTACCGATAAAGGAAGAAAACTGTTTGAAGATTTTCAGATGCAGCTTGGGAAGATGAAAACAGATATACCAAGGCTGAGGGAATTGGCACAGGAAAATATGGACCCGGAAGCAACAGAATATATGTTTGCCTCACTGGGTGATGTAGTCAGAGATGCCGGTATTGCCCTTGATAACCTGAATAAAAACAAAATCAACAGGGGAACAGAGATCTCTTCAACCAACATGGCCATAGCCACCAAAGCAATAAAGGCAATGATCATATTGATGATCTCCGGTTTTGTTTTATCAGCAATTCTGGGCATGGTTATCTCATTCAGGATAGCTAACAGCATCAAAAGAGTACTGGCAGAAATAAAGGAACTGACAGCAAAGATTGTAGCCGGCAGATTCCTGGAGAGAGGAGAGGCCGTAAATGTCGAAAAAGAGTTCAGAGGTATCATAAACGGCATGAATCTTACTCTTGATGCCCTGGTTGGTTTTATAGACAGCATGCCTACTCCGGCGATGAGTATCGATAAAGAGTTCAATATTGCATATATTAATGAAATAGGAGCAAAACTGGGTGATAAAACCAGTAAACAGCTCGTTGGGACTAAATGTTATAACCATTTTAAGACATCAGACTGTCAGACAGGCAATTGCGCCTGCGCACAGAGCTTTGCCAAAGGCAGTTCATTTACACGTGAGACAGTTGCAGTTCCGGTTGATCAAAAATATGATATTAAATACTCAGCTAACCCAATTAAGGATAAAAAGGGAGAGATAATCGGAGCCTTTGAGATTGTAACTGATCAGACAGAGATCAAACAGACACTGAGGCAGATAGAAAAGGTTGCCGACTACCAGATGATTGAGACAGGTAAACTGACAGACAATCTGAAGAGGATGGCAATGGGTGACCTTAATCTCGAGTTCAAAGTTGAGGCTTCTGACGCTGACACTGAAGAGATAAAAGCTCTTTTTGAACAGATCAATGGTGCCCTGAAGACCTCGGTCGACTCTGTAAAAAGACTTGTATCTGACGCCTCTGACCTGTCAAAAGAAGCCATTAAGGGTAATCTTACTGCCCGCGCTGACCTGTCAGTCCATCAGGGCGAGTTCAGAAAGATAGTTGAAGGTGTAAACCTGACTCTTGACTCAGTAATAGGACCGCTGAACACCGCAGCTGAGTATATTGAGAAGATATCAAAGGGAGAGATGCCCCCGCTGATTACTGATGTCTATTATGGCGATTTCAACCTTATAAAGGATAACCTTAATACACTGATAAACTCTACCAGGCAGATAATAGAGAAGGCTAAACTGATCTCAGAAGGCGAATTGGGTGTGGAGCTATCAAAAAGATCAGAGAATGATGAGCTGATGATATCACTTAACCAGATGGTTACTAAGGTGTCAGAAGTTATAACACAGGTGAAGGAATCTTCAAACCAGATTGCCAGGATCAGTCTTGAGGTGAGTTCAGGTGCCATACAGATGTCTCAGGGAGCTGCAGAACAGGCTTCTGCCAGCGAGGAGGTATCATCAAGCATGGAGGAGATGGCTTCAAATATCCTTCAGAACACTGAGAATGCACAACACACTGAAAAGATTGCGCTTGTAGCTTCACAAAATATAAACAGCAGTCATGTGGCAGCAACAAAGTCAGCTGAGGCAATGAGCATTATAGCTGACAAAATACTAATAATAAGCGAGATAGCACATCAGACAAACATCCTGGCCCTGAACGCTGCCGTAGAGGCTGCCCGTGCAGGCGACCATGGTAAGGGATTTGCAGTGGTAGCAGCTGAAGTCAGAAAACTTGCTGAAAGAAGTAAAACAGCAGCTGAAGAGATAAATGTGGTATCACAGAAAGGAGTAGAAATATCAATGAGCGCCGGACAACAGCTGTCAGCCCTTGTACCAGAGATAGAAAAGACCTCGAAACTGGTACAGGAGATCTCAGCTGCAAGTTATGAGCAGAGCAGTGGAGCTGATCAGATAAACAACGCCATCATACAGCTTAATAGTGTTACACAGGAAAACGCCTCCTCAAGCGAGAAACTGGCTGCCAGTGCTGAAGAACTGAAAAGTCATGCCGAAGAGCTTAATAACCTCATCGCTTTCTTCAACACCTCTTCAGCTAAAACAGGAACCAGAATGGCTGCAACAGCATTTGTACCCTCTAAAAAAGGGTATGAACCAAATAACAAAAACATCACGGCTAAAACAACATCATATCATTCAAAGGAAGAATCGGTATATGAAAAGTTTTAAAAACAACTGACCCCTTCAGTTGGAAGCCCTCAACTCATTCCTCAGGAAGGTTGGGGGCTCACTTTTTTATACACCCTGTTGATTGTCAGATGCAATGATTGCCTTCAGCTTATCAAGAATCCATGCCGGAGTACGCATCGCCCTGCCTGTGACAGGACTGGTGGATACAAGCACTACCTCACCATGGTTTATTAACTCACCCTGTGAGTTGTATATCTCAGTCTTTATTATAAACCGTACAGCAGGAAGCTCTTCCATCATCGACCTGACTGTGAGCACCTCATCATAATATGCCGGCTTGAGATAGTTGATCTGAATGCTTCGAACAGGTAATATCATACCCTCTTCCTCTACCTCCTTATATGATATGCCATAATATCTGAGCATCTCCGTCCTGGAAATCTCATAATAACGCGGATAGGTACCGTAATAAACCACACCCATCGCATCGGTGTCACCATAGCACACCCTTATGTTTGTGTCGTGCTGAAAAATAACCATCGTGATTGTTGTCTGTTGTAAAAATTTCTGCTATCCTTCCCCTGATGAGTATTGCATCAGGCAGAAGAGAACAAAAATACAATTAACA
>QKCK01000340.1 GCA_003245695.1 Bacteroidota bacterium
GCAGCGGCAATCATTCTTGCATCATGCACAGGAAAGAAAACGGCAGATATAAACCCGTTTTTCACACAGTGGGACACTCCCTTTGGAGTACCACCCTTTGATCAGATAGAGAACGATGATTATATGCCGGCAATTGACTCAGGCATAGCTGTTGCGCGTGCTGAAATACAGGCCATAACAGATAACACAGAGGCCCCTGATTTTAAAAACACCATTGCAGCATATGACAGGGTTGGTGATCTTCTTGGAAAAGCACTATATGTATTCAGTGCACAGGGTAGTGCCAATACCAATGATACCCTTCAGGCTCTTGAGATGGAGATAGCTCCGAAACTGTCAGCTTTCAATGATGAGGTAATGATGAATGCCAGACTTTTTGAACGCATAAAGACCGTTTATGACAGAAAACAGGATCTCACACTGACGCCGGAAGAGTCTTATATGCTTGATAATCTTTATAAGAGTTTTGTGCGCAATGGTGCCCTGCTGTCATCTGAAGACCAGGAGACGTTGAGGAAACTGAATGAAGAGATATCTGTTCTGACAGTAAAGTTCAATCAGAATGTACTGGCAGAGACCAATAAATTCAAACTTGTTATTGACAATGAGGCCGATCTCGCCGGATTGCCTGAGAGTGTCAGGACCAATGCTGCTGAGATGGCTGCTGCTGACAGTGCCACTGCAGGTAAATGGGTCTTCACTACCCAGAAACCCAGCATGCTCCCATTCCTGCAATATGCTGAAAACAGGGATTTGCGGAAGCAGCTTTATAATGCCTACCTCACACGCGGCAATCATAATGATGAGTTGGATAACAAAAAGGTGCTTGCCGATATTGTCCGCCTTAGAGCTGACAGAGCAAAATTGCTTGGATACAAGACTCATGCTGACATCGTACTCGAGACTCGTATGGCAAAGAGATCAGAAAACGTATTTAACCTTCTTGATCAGCTCTGGACGCCTGCACTGAAGGTAGCAGGCCGAGAGCGTGATGAGATGCAGAAGATAATTGACAAAGAGGGAGGTAACTTTAAACTGGAGCCATCAGACTGGTGGTATTATGCTGAAAAACTGCGTAAAGAGAAGTATAATCTTGATGACAGTGAACTGAGACCTTACTTCAAACTGGAAAATGTACGCCAGGGTGCATTTGACGTTGCAACAAAACTCTATGGGATAACATTTACCGCAATACCAAACATACCACTTCCTCATCCTGATGCCATGGCCTTCGAGGTTAAAGAGGCTGATGGCAGTCATCTGGGTGTCCTTTATATGGATTTCCATCCACGTGCCAGCAAGAGCCAGGGTGCATGGTGTGGCGGTTACCGTGATCATAAATGGATTGATGGCAAGGAGATTACTCCTGTCGTTACCATTGTTTGTAACTTCACCTCACCGGCAGGCGATACCCCCTCATTGTTGAGTATGGATGAGGTGGAGACACTGTTCCATGAATTCGGTCATGGCCTGCAGGCCCTCTTATCAGCAAATGTATATGCCAGAACATCCACTCCTACGGATATAGTCGAACTGCCGTCGCAGATAATGGAACACTGGGCAACAGAGCCGGAGGTACTTAAGATGTATGCTAAAAACTATCAGACAGGCGAGGTTATACCTGATGAACTGATAGAAAAAATACGCAATAGCAGTTATTTCAATACAGGATTCATCAATGTTGAGTTACTTGCGGCCTCTTACCTTGACATGGCTTACTATACCATGGAAGCTCC
The DNA here is from genome assembly GCA_003245695.1 of Bacteroidota bacterium. Lineage (GTDB taxonomy): Bacteria > Bacteroidota > Bacteroidia > Bacteroidales > VadinHA17 > SR-FBR-E99. The sequence continues at coordinate 1,737 of QKCK01000340.1, forward strand.
GGTATCTGTTGATGTAGAGAAGTTTGAGAAAGACTATCTGAAAAAACTGGGTCTGATAAAGGAGATAGAGCCCAGGTACAGAAGTACTTACTTCCTTCATATTATTGGTGGCTATGACGCAGGATACTACTGTTATACCTGGTCAGCAGTACTCGATAATGATGCTTTTGAGGCTTTCAAAGAAAATGGCATCTTCGATAAGACAACTGCTGAGTCGTTCCGTAAAAATATCCTTGAACCTATGGGAACAATGGATGCAGAACAGAGCTATATTAACTTCCGTGGACATCAGCCTCAGATAGAGCCTCTGTTAAAAAACAGGGGACTCAATTAGAAAGACATTGTAGTCATATTAAAGAGAGTCATGATTTTTCATGGCTCTCTTTTTTAAATACCCCCTTTTGGGTGGTATTCATTTACTGCAGCAGAGATAGATTTGTTGTTTATAATGAGTAACTAAACCAAAAAAATACAGATATCATGAGAAAATTAATTCTTGTCTTTTTAATAACGGTTCTCCCATTAGTCACTGTCAGATCGCAGTTCAGTGCAAAAGCGGGTCTTAATCTGGCCATCGGGGAATTATCATCTTCATTGGCTGATATAAGCACTGAGCCTCTTCTGGGTTTCAATGCAGGTGTTTATGCTGATCTGAAGATAGCGGGACCACTGTATCTGAATACAGGTATTGTCTACTCCCAGAAGGGAGTTAAATATGAGTCGAATATAATTGGCACATCACTAACCTCAGAGGCTGACATGCTTGTTGAATACATAGAGATACCCATTAATGCCAGGTTTCGTTTTGATATAGGTAAACCTTATATCACAGTATATGGAGGACCCTTTGTGGCTTTTGGAGTTAACGGAGTGTTTAAATACAGAAATTCTGATAACGAGGACGCTGAGATTGACTTTGGGAGTGAAGACGGAGAGATGAATAAGACTGATATTGGTATGAACGCAGGCTTTGGCGTGGGCTTTTCATCAATTGAACTGTCAGTAAATTATAATATGGGTTTTGACAATACATGGAACCTTGATGATGAATTGCTGTTTTACAGGAACAGGGTATTATCATTCAATGTGGCTTTTAAATTCTGAAAGTGTAATAAGTATATTTTGAAGGGGTATAATAATCAGTTATACCCCTTTTCTTTTTTATATTTGCTCTATGGCATCAGACTCATCGCTTAAGAATCTTGCAGGGATGACACCCGGGGAGCTACGAACTCATCTTTCATCTGCCGGGATAGAGGAAGATTACGGGACTAAGCTTCTTTACTGGATATATAAGAGGTCTCTGAAGCGTTTTGACGATATAGATAATATCCCAAAGAGTGTTATAGCGAAACTAAAGGATCACTTTTCTCCCGGTCTTTTCGGTCCCATGTCATCAGTAGTATCTGACGATGGTTCAGTGAAATATCTCTTCAGAAATCCTGCCGGGCTTTTATATGAATCAGTATATATTCCTGATGGCAGGCGACATACACTCTGCGTTTCAGTCCAGTCTGGCTGTCGTATGGGCTGCAGCTTCTGTGCCACAGGTGATTATGGGTGGCATGGTAATCTTGCGGCTGCAGAGATAGTGAACCAGGTACTCAGTCTCCCTCACAATATTACACATGTTGTATTCATGGGTATGGGTGAGCCGTGCGATAATACAGATGAGGTTATAAAAGCCTGTAACATTCTGACAGCAGAGTGGGGGCTGGCAAAGGGACGAACAAATATTACTGTCTCAACCGTTGGGATTATGTCAGGGTTAAAACGGTTTCTGGAAGAGACGCAGTGTAATATCACCCTGAGCCTGCATTCACCATTCCCGGAAGAGAGGGTTGAAATAATACCTGCAGAGCTTTTGTCGCCCGCAAACGAGCTTATCAGTGTGATGAAAAGCTTTGTTATCATACGCAGAAGAAGGTTTACTGTAGCTTACGTAATGATAAATGGAATAAATGACACTGACAGACATCTGGATGCGTTAAAGACACTGCTGTCAGGATCAGGGATAAGGGTCAATCTTATACCTTATCATCCTCTGGTAGATGATACCTGTACAAGTTCATCACATGAGAGAATGATGTACTTTAAGCATATCCTGGTTACTTCCGGTATCGGAGCCTCGGTGCGACGATCAAGGGGGTCAGATGTTTCAGCAGCATGTGGCATGCTGGCAGCATTGAACAGAACGACTCAAACAAATAATTCTAATCTATAAATGATAACCTATGAGAAAAATAGCATTAATGGTGTGTGCTACCCTGCTGATTGTATCGGGGTGTACATGTAAAAAGGCAAAAGAGGTGGAGAACAAGTATAATATTATACCTGCACCTGTCAGCCTGGTGACGATGCCTGGCGTCTTCTGCTTCAGTGAGAACAGCAGCATAATAATCTCTCCGTTGAATGAAGAGACAAAGATAGCCGGAGAGCGGCTGGCTGAACTTTTATATCGTTCAACAGGGGTAAATATCAGGGTTGTTGAAGGCAGGAAGGCAGTGAGCCGTTCGATCTTCATGTCAATAGACACTACTCTGGATATGGGCCCTGAAGGTTATACTCTTGAGGTGACATCGAAAAAGATACTTCTGAAATCACCCACAGCCGAGGGCCTTTTCAGGGGTACACAGACTATCAGGCAGTTGCTTCCGCCACAGGTGGAGAGTATGTCAGATACAAACAACATCAAAGACTTTACAGTACCTGAATGTATCATCAAAGATGAGCCTCGTTTCAGGTACCGTGGTATGCATCTTGATGTATGCCGGCATATGTTCTCTGTCGATGAGATAAAGAGATATATTGATGTCATGGCATTAAACAAGTTCAATACTTTCCACTGGCATCTGACTGAAGATCAGGGATGGAGAATAGAGATAAATACATATCCTGACCTGACAGCCAAAGGGTCTGTCCGTAAACAGACATTAATTGGTCACGGTGGAGTATCGCCTGAGAAATATGATGGTACACCTTATGGAGGGTTCTATACACAGGAAGAGGTAAGAGATATTGTCAGGTATGCCTCAGACAGGTTTATCACTGTTGTGCCTGAGATAGAGATGCCGGGCCATTCGCTGGCAGCGCTGACAGCATATCCCTCTTTCTCATGCACTGGTGGACCGTTCGAGGTAGCTCAAACATGGGGTGTGTTTGACGATATTTATTGTGCAGGCAAGGATACCACGTTTGCCTTCCTTGAGGATGTGCTTGATGAGGTGATGGACCTCTTCCCGTCACCCTATATCCACATAGGCGGTGATGAGGCTCCAAAAACAAGGTGGGAGAGCTGTCCCGACTGTCGTCGCAGGATGAAAGAGGAGAATCTTAAGGATGCGCATGAGCTTCAGAGCTACTTTATCAAACGGATAGAGAAATACCTTAACAGTCACGGCCGTAATATCATCGGATGGGATGAGATACTTGAGGGAGGACTGGCACCTGGTGCTACCGTGATGTCATGGAGAGGTACCGAGGGCGGCATAGCAGCTGCAAAACAACATCATGATGTTATAATGACACCCGGTTCTCACCTTTATCTCGACCACTACCAGTCACTGCCGGAAGGACAGCCGCTGGCCATAGGTGGTTACTCACCTCTGGAGTGGGTTTATTCCTTCGAACCTCTGCCATCAGACCTTACTGCTGAGGAGCAGAAGTACATCATGGGTCTTCAGGGTAATGTGTGGACTGAATATATCGTGTCTGATGAACAGTTGGAGATGATGGCTTTCCCCAGGGCTTTCGCCATTGCTGAAACAGGATGGACACCACAGTTGAAAAAGGACTTTGAAGATTTCCTTGCACGGTTCATGGAACAACGTGCCCGTTATGATATCATGGGTATCAACTATTTTAAGGGTGACTACAGGAACACAGAGGGTAGGGAGAAATAGTTATTTAAGTTGAAAGTTCATAAAGTTGAAAGTTTGTAAAGTTTGTAAAGTTTGTAAAGTGGCAAGTTGACTTTATGAACTTTATGAACTTTATGAACTTCCTCCTTTCGACTTCCGCCTCCGCTTTGCTACGTCGGACAGGTTGGACTTTGGACTTTAGACTTTAATAAGCTGCAGGCAATATTCGCTGAAGTAGCTGTCACCTTTCCTGATCCATTCTTCTCTTTTGCCGCATATCTTAAAGCCATGCTTCTCAAAGAGCTTCAGGCTGCTGTCGTTTGCCTCATCTATGTTACACCATAGCTGATGAAGATGCAGGGTGGAGAAGGCGTAGTTAATAAGACAGTTCATGGCCATGGAGGCATAACCTTTCTCTCTGTCATCAGAAGAGGCAATCAGTATGCCTACCCCGGCACGCGAATGAAAATGATCAAAGTCGAAGAGATCAATAGTGCCAATAGTGCGTTTCTCGCCTGTAAGCTCTATCATCAGACGTAGCTGTCCGGTCTCATAGATGCTTTTGTGTGATCTGGAGATATACCTTTTGAGTGTAAACCTGGAATAGGGGATAAGAGTATTACTGTAATTCCATATAGCGTCGTTGTTCTCCCACAGGTACAGCAACTCAAGATCCTCAGGTTCAACAGCCCTGAGGGTGATACTCTGAAAAGTAAGGATCATTATTCCCTGTAGACTTTCTTAACGAAAATATCATGCTGGTAATGACCTGTGGCAAGGAGTCTCTCTTTCTCTGTCATTGCATCTTCCTTGGTGGCAAAGCGTCCTGTGGTATACCTGTAGAACTTGTCAGATGCATTATAGAGCACAGTAATCTTTGCATCCCTGAAATATGAAGGGTCGACAGGATTATGAAGAGCCATCACCTGTACAGTATAAAAGAGTATTCCATCATCAGTAATAACACTATCGGCTTCAGTGACATCTTTTACAATCAGGTTTGTGATCATTCCGGTGGTGTCATTGACAATGATATATGGGAGGTCTTTCAGGTCTACAGCCTCATTGTCTGTCTGTACGACAGTCTCTTCAGGCTCTTCAACCGGAAGCAGGCCGAAAGCAATAAAACATATGTCTTTCTTTTTATATCCGGTATAAATGGGATAGTAAGCTGCTGTGCCATTCAAAACAGGTTGATAGGCAATGTCGTCATCTGTAGTACATAAGGGGTATCCCAGATTCTCAGGCTTGCCCCAGCCGGCACCTGTGTTTCTGGAGTTGAAAATATCATATCCACCCATAGTGCCATGTCCTTCTGAAGAGAAAGTAAGTACTTTCCCGTCAGCAGAGATGAATGCTGACTCTTCATTATATGGAGTGTTGATAACATCTCCAAGATTTACAGCCGGCCCCCAGTTGTCACCGCTTTCTTTTTCTGAAACCCATATATCCAGTTCACCCAGACCACCTTCGCGGTTACTTGTAAAGAAGAGTTTCTTGCCATCGTATGATATAGCGGCATGTGATTCAAAATACTTCGTGTTTATGTTTTTGTTGAGCTTGACTATAGGTGTCCATTTGCCGTTAACCTGGCGGGCTACATAGAGATTCCCGTCGTAGTTGTCGTTCTTATAGAGGTACAGTTCTGTTCCATCATTATTGAGGGAGCTTGTGAAACAGTCTGTCCCGGCATTGATTTCGGCAGTGATATCATGAGGTTCAAGCCAGTCTTTCCCTGACTTCTTTGTTATATAAATGACGCTTTCAATACCACGGCGTTCAGTATATGCCATTGTGTTGCCGTCATAACTGACAACAGGGAAGTCATTTACTGTACCCATGTTTATATGTATAGGAAGGGGTGTCTTCTGTACGTTAATGGGTTTCTCCATGTTTTCGGCAGCCAGGTTACATGCCTGTATCTGCTGGTCAATAAACTGCTGGTTAAGCATCTCGCCGCTTTCAGAGATCAGTTTCTGAAACATCTGGTATGTCATAAGAGCACTGTCGAGCTTGTTGGCAATACGATATGCTGTTGCGAGTGAGAAATAAGCATCCAGAGGGGCCCGTGTTTCTGTAATGGATTCACTCTTTGCATTATAGCTGGCGTTTTTGACAGCCTCTTCAAGGAATGGTATCGATTTTGCTTTTTCATCACCGATATTCAGGTAGCAGTTGCCTATTTTGTATTTAATATTTGCATTTCCCGGGGTTAACGCATCTAGTGTAAGATAGAGCGTACTCGCCAGCTCATACTCATTATAAAGATAGTGTGTCTCTGCTTCAAGCCATGTGTTCTTTATCTCGGCTTTACTCTGGGCATTGAGTCCAACGGCCAGTGTAAACGCTGTAAGTGTAATGAATAGCCTCTTCATAATGTCCCTCTTTTCTATGTTAACGCATACTGTAATAGAACAACAAATATATGCCTATTATTTAAATCTTATCTTGTATATGTCTGACTTGCCGTAACCATCATCGCGTGTAAGTGATATGTATCCACCCTGTCCCTTGTCAACAGGACAGAAAAATATATTATCATCAGGTGTATTGAGAGGGTAACCCATATTCTCAGGTTTCTTCCACAGCCCGTTGCTCTGCAACTCGCTTCTGAAGAGATCATAGCCTCCCATGTTAAAGTGACCCTGTGATGCAAAGAACAATATCGTGCCATTGTTTATGATAAATGGTCTGTCTTCATTAAGAGCTGTATTTAACTCAGGGCCCATATTGACAGGTGTTGACCACTCTCCCTTTTCATCGCGTCTTGTAATATAAAGGTCAAGTCCTCCGAAACCTCCCGGACGATCACTTGCAAAAACCATTGTCATACCGTCATCTGTCAGGTAGCCGTGTGTCTCCCAGTACCTGGTATTTACCGACCTCCTGAGTTTCTCTGCCACTGACCATTTAAGACCGTCATAGTGGCTCATGTAGATGTCACTGTTCATGTTGTCATCTCTTGAAAGCAACAGAATATCGCCGTTTACTGACAGACATGAAGCATAATGGTCACCATCAGATTTGAGTTCAGGGGTAATATTCACCGGAGCAGTCCATTCACCCTTGACCCATTTGGAATACATTATCGCATCATAAAACTTCATTGATGACATAAACACCATAGTTTTGCCGTCACCCGAAACGACAGGGAAGAAATTCTCCTTGTTATCATTAATGACAGGACCGAGATTCTCAATAGTAAACTCTACCGGGTGTTCCATGATCAAAGGGGCATTTTTGCATGCACTTATCTGCTGATCAATGAATATTATATTCTCAACATCATATGATAACAGGGTCTCTCTGTATTTATTATATGCCTCAATGGCTTTATCAAACTGATAGTTTATGCGGTAAGCCTCTCCCAGGTAAAAAAGAGCCTCATAGGGAGCCTCGGTCTGCTTCAGTAATCCTTCCCTGAATTTGGCAGTGACCCTTGCTGCTGCCTTCTCAAGATATTCAATTGCCATGTTCTTCTTTCCTTCAATATTAAGATAGCATAACCCTATGCGATAGGCAATCATGGCATTATCGGGAATAGCTGTGTATATGCCCTGATAATAGGGAAGGGCATCGGCGTAATCGCCGTTGTAGAGAAAATACTCAGCATCAAAAAACGCATCCTGCAGTCGCGTATTGTCCTGTGAATACGTAACCATTGTTATCGTGGTGAAGAGAATAAGGAAAAAAGTCTTTTTTATCATAGCATCATCTGCTTTATATAATACTGAATGTTATCATAATTCAATCAATCGTCTGAGTCTTTCTTTTCCTCGTCCTTTTTCTTCTTTCTTCTGAAGAGCAGGAGAAGCAGGATAAACAGCAGAGCGGCGCCGGCAACCCATAGAAGCCAGCAATAGTTGCATTTTTCACTCATGTTTTCCTTTATCTCTGACTCAGTAAGTGCAGCATTAATGATTGTTGTTGCAAGAGCGTCATTATAGTCCCTGGCATTTATTGCACCTGCCTTGACAGCTGCATCAAGGTAGATGATAAGGTCTTCAGGTGAACGAATACCCGCTCTCTTAAGGTCTATGGAGTTAAGGAAGAGCTTAAGCCTGTCGCCGGAGTTGTCATTTAATGTCGAAAGAAGCTTCAGAGCACTCTCGCCGGGCTTGTGAGCTATGGCTGCCTTGATCTTTGAAACAGTAAGGTCTACCTCTTTATTAGCACCCTCGGCCGATATACCTAACAGATATTCCCCGGTGTATTTGTAATCATTGGCATCAGCAATACCTACAACCTCATTTATCACTGTGTTCTCAGGGGTGAGAGAACCGGCATAAAGGGCTCTTTCCCTGATCATCATTATACCCTCTTCGGGATCCATGAGTATATACTCTGCCAGTTGCCTGAGTTTTTCCGAGGTCATCTCTCCCGATGTCTTTTTCTCGACATAATCTGTGAGATCATTCCAGCTTCTTACTTTTACATCATAGATGTTAAGGTTGTCAAGAGTCTCACGTGTTCTGCCCTCTGTTTTAGAGGCAAGGAGATCAGCAGCTGCCTGTGTGAGAATGCCCTCTCTGAGAGCCACTTCAAGCGCCAGCTTGTCTATGACTGATGAATCTATATTCCTGTCTTTTGCTTTCTCTTTAATATATGCAATAAGGTCGTCAGAGGTGGCAAACTGTTCCTCACTGGTGTCAATCTGATCGAGTATAGCCCTTACATCATCGTCGGCATACTTCTTCAGTGTTTCAAGCAAAGTCTCAATCTGTCTCTGTGAAATTATCTGAGCGTATTGTGGCGGTGTAATCTTTGTTGAATCGGAGAGATTCAGGTTTACAGAAGCGGTAGTCATGTTGCCGAAACGGTCAGTAAGCTGAAAGAGAACTTTGTTTTCACCATCATGCGGCATCATCTCAAAATTGAACAGGGTATCGGTAAGCCTGTACCGTTCTGACTCCAGCAGAGAGCCGTTGGCCCACAGTTTTATCTCAAGAAGCGCTTTAGGTTCAACAATAAGATTGAACATTACAGGTTGTGTAGTGCTGAGTGATACTGATGTGTCAGTCGTAACCCTGAGATCTGCTGTGAAGTCAGTGTTAGGCAACATAATGTTATCAAGCATTATTGTGTCACCTTTATGAGTGAGTGGCAGATCAATATATTTATTAATGTTCCCGGCACCTTCAGCCGAGTAGCTGAATGAGAAGGTGCCATGAGGCATTCTCATGGTATAGCGTCCGGTCTCAGGATTGGTTAAAGTATTGAAAGCAACGTCTTTGTCTTTGATGCTTTCGGCATTTACCCTTACGCTTTGAGGAAACTCATCAAGGAGGTTTCTTATCGATGCCTTACCAATAACAGTAAAGTTGCGTGGGTGGGCATCAGAAAAAACCTCATAACGGAATATATCCATGCGCCCAAATCCCTGTGATGAGAATTTAGAATAGAAGCCTATATGTCCATCACCTACCGGAGAGTAGAAGAGGTCATCGTCTGTGGTGTTTACAGGATAGCCCATGTTTACAGGCTCTGTCCACTCACCATTGGCATTTAACCGTGAGTAGAAGATATCATAACCCCCCATGTTATAATGGCCACGTGAGCTGAAATAGAGAGTCTTGTCATTCTGGCTGAGAAACGGTGTGTCTTCGTTATACCGGGTATTAATCACAGGCCCGGCATTGACAGGTATGCCCCAGTCGCCTGTGCTGTCACGCTCGGCATAATAAATATCAAGGCCACCATAGCCGCCTTTTCTGTTACTTGCAAACCAGAGTCTCTTTCCGTCATGAGAAACAGTGGCATGTGATTCCCAGTATTTTGTGTTGATGTTGCCGTTAAGCTTCTCAACAGTAGTCCAGCGGTCATCAACATAGCGGCTCATATATATGTTACCCTCATAATTGTCAGTCCGGTATAAAACCAGTGTTGTGCCGTCAGAACTGAGTGATGATGAGAAATAGTCCTGGTCAACCCCCAGTTGTGGTGTCATATTGACAGGCTGAGTCCACTGACCATTGATTTTTTTTGAGTAAAATACCGCATCATAGAACTGCAGTGCACGGGTGAAAACAATAACACTCTCATCAGCAGAGACAACAGGATCAATCTCGGAGAAGCGATCATTGAGTTTTGACCCCATATTCCTCTCAACCAGGTAAACAGGGTTATCCATCATTCTCCTTGCAATACGGCATGACCTGATCTGGAAGCTTACCACAGCCGTGTCGTAGATGTCCGGATCAATGTTATTCATAAACTTCTGATATGCCTCAAGAGCTTTGTCAAGCTGATTATTGATGCGATATGCATTAGCCAGGTAGTAAAGGGCATCGTATGGAGCACCTGTCTCCTTGAGCCTCCCTTCGTGATAGCCAGGGTCAATGTTTTCGGCAGCTGTCTCCAGATAAGGTATGGCTTTGTCCTTTTCTCCGGGAGTGTTGATGTAACACTGGCCTATTCTGAAATAAAGATTATAATTATCAGGATAATATTGAAGCAGGTTAAGATATTTGGGTAATGCTTCCGAATAATCCTCAAATAGGACGTCTCCTTCTGCGGAGGCAAAGATCTCACGTAGATCGGTTCTTGTCTGGCCTGCTACAGTTATCGCATGCAGAATGATCAGCATGCAGAATAGTTGTTTAGCCCTTCTCATTTAGGTGGTAGGTTTTCTTAAAAGGATAAATATAAGTGAAAAAAAGGAAATTCTTATAAATAGTTATAATCCTTTTTGAGAAAAATGAAGAAGATATCAACCGGCTGTTAACTTCGGAGGTTGGCTGTGGCTTTGATATTCAGCAGGTTTTCCTACAATGTCTCCTGAATGATGCTGTCAGGAGGGCCAGATACATTTTCAGACAGACAGCTCCTGTAATTGCCCACATCCAATATCCGGGCAGGTATTTCCGTGCGAAGATAATCATAGCCATGTGAAAATTGCGGATGCGTTTCGGGTCGGTCTGAGGCGCACTGCGTCCTTTAAAGTGTGTTATTGCTACCTCAGGGAGATAATAATTTACATATCCTTTTAGTATCATTCTCCAGCTCAGATCTATGTCTTCGCCATACATGAAAAAGGCAGTGTCAAATAGCCCTGTCTCATTCAGTACAGAACGCCGGGTAAACATAAAGGCACCCGTGAGGATATCAGCTCTGCAGGGTTTGTTGTCAGGCAGATGGCCGAGATAGTAGCGGTTAAATAGAGCTGATCGTGGAAAGAGACTGCCTATACCTGTCATTCTGAAAAGAGAGGTAAGGGGTGAAGGAAATGCTCTTTTTGACTCAGGGAGAAAACGACCGGTGCCATCTGTCATTCTTGCCCCGATAGCTCCTGTCTCCGGATGAGAGACCATGAAGTCAATAGCTTTTTGCAGGGCATCAGGCATAACAATTGTGTCAGGATTAAGAATGAGGATGTATTGGCCGGCAGCGCATTTGATGCCCTTGTTACATGCAGCAGCATAACCTTCATTATCATACGAGACAATCAATCTGACGCATGGAAACAGTATCCTTACCATGGCAACCGAGTCATCGGAGGAATTGTTATCCACCACAATGATCTCAGCATTGATGCCTCTGGTGGCAATAATGAGAGAGTCAAGTGCCTGCTTCAGGAAATGGCTGACATTATAACTTACTATAACTATACTGAGTTCCATAGGATAGCTTCATCTTAAAAGGGAGGGAATGTCTGAGTCGGATGATGTGTTGATGATTTATGAAACAATACTCTCAGGCTGTCTCTTCCCTGATAGCCTCTGCCAGACGTTTTATTCCGATGCATGTCTCATCATGACCGGCATAGGAGAAGTTAATTCTAATGGTATTATGTCCTTCGTCATTGCAATAAAAAACAGACCCACATACGAAAGCGACATTCTTTTTTATTGCTCTCTCGAGGAGTCTGGCGGCGTCGACAGATGGTGGCAGGGTTACAAAAAGGAACAGACCACCCTGTGGTTCTGTCCATGATACCCCGGCAGGCATCTCCTCTGTGAGACACTTAAGCATGTGATCACGCCTCTCCCTGTATAGTTTTATTATCTTTTCAAGGTTTATGTCAAGCAGCCCTTTCTCAATATACCTTGCAGCAATTTTCTGGAGGAAGACAGGGGAACAGAGGTCTGCAGCCTGCTTTGCGATAACAATCTTGTCGATAATATCAGGATGGGCCAGTACCCATGCCAGTCTGAATCCCGGAGCAAAGACTTTTGAGAAGGTATGAAGTGTTATTACAATGCCTGAGCTGTCAAGAGCATACATCAGTGGTTGAGCCTCTCCCTCAAACCGAACCTCCCTGTATGGACTGTCCTCAACAATAAGAAGGTTATGGCGCTCGGCAATCCTTATTATCTCCAGTCTTCTCTCACGTGGTATGGTGACTCCGGCAGGATTCTGGAAGTCAGGTATGATATAAATGAATTTCACTCTCTTCTGTTCCTGCTCCAGTTCATTAAGTACTCTCTCAAGCTCATCAGGTATCATACCATAGTTGTCAAGTGCAATACCTCTGAATTTAGCTCCATAGACTGAGAAGGCATTCAACCCCCCAAGATATGATGGCAGGCCGCATACGACATAATCACCGGGGTTAATGAAAATCTTACCTAACAGATCAAGCGCCTGCTGCGATCCTGTTGTTATAACAATATTGTCAGTGGTAAGATTCACCCCCTGACTCTTATGCCTCTCCGCCAGGAGACTCCTTAGTTTTATGTCCCCTTCAGTGGTGCCATATTGAAGTGCCGCTGCCCCTTCTTCCTCAAGAACTTCAACAGCTATCTTCTTTACATCCTCAATGGGAAAAGAGTCAGGCGAGGGGAGACCTCCTGCAAATGAAATCATCTCAGGCTTCTGTGTCAGCTTTAGTATCTCCCTTATAGCTGATCGCTTCATGTTTTGCGATGAAAGCGAAAAAAATTTTTCGAATCTCTCAGACATGATCGTTTAGTTATCCGTCAAATAAAAGAAGATTTTCAGAATAAAAAAATGATATACATTAAATCTGGTCTAAACCCTTCCCGGTAATGTAAAATGACGTCTGTTTATAATTGACTGCCCCAGTGTTATCTCATCAGTATACTCAAGTACATCTCCTATTGCCACGCCCCTCGCCAGGGTGGATATAGTAATGTCATATTGATTCAGTCGTTTATATATATAATAATTGGTAGTATCTCCCTCCATTGTAGTGCTCAAAGCGAGGATAATCTCACTTATACCTCCCTCTTTAACCCTCTCTTCAAGCTGGTTTATTGTCAGGTCTGAAGGACCAATGCCATCTACCGGAGAGATGATGCCTCCAAGCACATGGTATAAGCCATTGTATTGTCTGGTGTTTTCCACTGCCATCACATCCTGTACACTCTCAACAACACAGATGACAGTTTTATCCCTCCTGTTGTCACTGCATATGTCACATACAGGATTGTCGCTGATGCCATGACAAAATCTGCAGTAACATACATCTTCTCTCAATCGTATCACTGCCTCACCAAACCGTTTTACAGCTGCACTGTCACTTCTCAACAGATGCATTACCATCCTGAACGCTGTCTTGCGTCCAATGCCGGGAAGCGAGGCAAATTCATTCACAGCTTCCTCAAGCAACTTCGACGGAAATTGTTTATCTCCCTGTATCATGTCTTATAACACAAAAATAGCTAATATTAACATTTTAATTCTTCAACCATTAAGCATTTTTATTAATATTGCAAAGAGATAGTAAACTACTCATACATCATACAAATATTTTAGTCGGAACCTAATACAAAACAACAAATGATTGCACCACAAATTATTGTAATCCTGATTGCGTTTTACTTTGTTTTCTTATATACGGTTTCAAGGGTTACAAGCAGGAAGGCTGACAATGCCAGTTTTTTTATCGGTAACAGGCGGTCACCATGGTATATAGTATCCATTGGTATGATTGGAGCATCAATTTCAGGTGTTACATTTATCTCCGTGCCGGGCTGGGTTGTTGACAGTAACTTCTCATACATGGCAATGGTTTTCGGATACTTCTTCGGGTATGCTTTCATTGCAGAGGTTCTGCTACCTATGTTTTATAAGCTTCAGCTTACTTCTATATATACCTATCTCGGGGTTCGTTTTGGAGAGACTTCATATAAGACAGGGGCATGGTTTTTTCTGATATCAAGAACAATAGGTTCTGCATTCCGGCTTTACCTTACCACAAAGGTGCTTCAGCTGATAATATTTGAATCGCTGGGTATTCCTTTCTGGGCTACTGTAACAGGCTTTGTGGCTTTGATATGGCTTTATACACGTAAGGGAGGGATTAAAACCGTAATATGGACTGATACCTTTCAGGCGATCATTATGCTGTCAACTGTTATTGCAACATTCGTTGTGATATGTAAGACAATGGATTTTACCTTTGGTGCTGCGGTAAAAGCGATAAGTGAGCATGAGATGTCAAGAATGTTTTTCTTTGATGACATAAGGGATAAGAGACATTTCATCAAGCAGTTCATAAGTGGTATGCTGATAACCATTTCAATGACCGGTCTTGATCAGGGTATGATGCAGAAGAATCTGAGCTGCAGGTCAATAACCGACGCCAAGAAGAATGTTTATGTTTATGGCTCAATGTTTATTCCCATAAACCTGCTCTTTATGAGCCTTGGAGTAATGCTTGTGATTTTTGCACACAGGAACGGACTTGCTATACCGGCCACACGTGATGATCTGTTCCCGTTGATAGCTACTGGCGGTTATCTCACTCCGGTGGTGGCGTTGCTCTTTATTACAGGTATGATTGCAGCCGCTTATGGCAGTTCAGACTCATGCCTTACAGCTCTAACCACCTCATTTACCTTTGATATACTGGGTGCAGGCAACAAGGAGCCCGCGGTGCTGTCAAGAATACGACAGCGGGTTCATATTGTTTTTGCCCTTATTCTTATAGGTGTGATAATGATATTCAGGTTACTTAACAACCCCAGCATTATCAGCGCCATATTCACTGTAGCAGGTTATACCTATGGGCCGTTGCTGGGTCTGTACATGTTTGGCTTCTTCACAAAGCGGATAGTGATAGATAAATTTGTGCCTTATGTGTGCCTGGCATCACCATTCCTGACATTCCTTCTTAATATGCTGGCCAAAAGGTTTCTGGGTGGATATGAGGTCGCCTATGAGTTCCTCCTTATAAA
>QKCK01000323.1 GCA_003245695.1 Bacteroidota bacterium
AGCACTTATCTGTTTAGTTATCATTTGCTTCATTGGCCGGCATGTTAATGTCAATGTGTTGTAAAAAAAGAGCTTACTAAAATGCCGGTTATAATACCCGGTATTAAATTGGCTCTGATAAGTGCAAACATAAAGCTGTTGGCATAGATAAGAATAGCTAACAAGAATCTGCCGGTAGTGATCCGGTAATTGTCTGAAGAATTTAATTATCTGCTAAAGCCGGGCCATTGACTCAATAGCTTTTATCACTGTATCTTTTTTACGGGTTGAAACCGGTACCTCTGAGCCATCGCGCATGATGATGTATCCCCCTTCATTCTTTTCATACCTCTTAATGTATCTCATATTTACCAGGTGAGACTGATGTGGCCTGATGAAGTGTAACTGTGAAAGCATCTCTTCATACTCTTTGAGAGGTTTTGACATCATTATCTTATGACTATCTGAGAGGTAGAAGGTAGTGTAACAGCTGTCTGACTCGCATCTTATTATATCCTTTACCTCAACCACATTTATGCTGTCAGAGGTACGTAGGACAAGTACCTTGTTTTCTGTAGCACTGCCACCCAGGTTTTTCATGAGAGCTTCAATCTTCAGGTTATTGTTCTCTGCCTCTATTTTACTATAAGCCTGACTCAGCGATGTGATGAGCTCCAGGGGGTCAACAGGCTTGAGGAGATAGTCTAATGCGCTGATCTTGATTGCCTGTATGGCATACTCCTCAAAGGCAGTAAGGAAGATTACCCTGAAATTTATTTTACCAAGTGATTTGAGAACATCAAAGCTGGTCCCTCCCGGAAGGTTGATATCAAGCAGGGCAATATCCGGTGAAGAGGTCTGCAGAAGCCTCATTGCAGAGACGGTATCAGCAGCCGTACCACATATCTCAATAAAAGGACAATGATCCTCTATTATCCTGACAGTAGCTGCCAGTATCTCCTCCTCGTCCTCTACAATTGCAAGCCTTAACATAAGATATGATGTTTATACTGAGCCTAAAATAGTCATTTATCATTGAATAATAAAGGGATATCAATGGTTACCAAGGCACCGTTAACAGCTCCGTCGTCATTTACCCTGTTTGTAACAATATAGCTGAACTCCTTTTTAAATGACTTTTTAAGGGCAGCCATACGTTCATGTATAATCCTTGTGGCAAGTGATTTATGTAATGACTCTTTTGTATCAGATGCTGTTACTGTCAGTCCCACACCATCATCCTCAACAGAGATAGAAAGTCTGTCATCACGGGCCCTGAATGTTATCCAGATGTTTCCTTCAGGTATCTGCTTTTTAGCTATGCCATGCTCAACAGCGTTTTCGATGAAAGGCTGCAGCAGCATGGGAGGTATAACAATATCGGAGGTATCGAATGGCATATCAACTGAGAGATGATACTGCAGTCTGTCTTTAAGCCTGAGTTTCTGGAGTGACAGATATTCTGAGACAGTCTCTATCTCATTTTCGAGGGTTATCACTTCACTCCTTGAGCTGTTAAGTATTGAGCGCATCAGCCTGGCAAAGCCTGAGATATATGAAGCCGCCTCAATGGCCTGTTTCTGCAGCACCTGGCTCTGGATGGCACTTAGAGCATTAAAGATAAAGTGTGGATTCATCTGTGAACGCAACAGCTTTTGCTCGAGCAGAATTGATTCTGTCTTTGCCTTTAGCTTATGCTGGTGTATTAACAACAATGACACAGACATAATGAATAGTGCAAGCAATAAGAGCGATACAATAAGGACCCGGTTATTTCTTAGCTTAAGCATATTGACAGTGTTCTGAGCTGACAGAACATTGATCTCCTCCTGCTTCTTCTCATTCTGGTAGATTGCCTCTATCTCTTTTATCTGTCTTGACTTCACCTCATTAAAAAGACTGTCATTGATTATTGTTGAGATGTTTTTATAACGGTAAGCCTTTTCATAGTCCCGTACCTCTGCATACCAATCTGACATTAATGAATATATCTCTGCCTTTTCTTTTTCATAGTTATTTGCTGCCGCTAACTCCAATGCCCTGTTGAAATATCTCATCATCGCTTCCGGATTACCATGATCCCTCTCCATCAGAGCAAGATATCTGAAGGTTGTAATCAGAAGGCGATCTTCAACAAAAGACCTGTTCATTGACAATACCCTGTTAAAATAATAATATGCGCTGTCTGTTCCGGAGGTACTCATATACAGACAACCAATATTGTTAAGAATCATTGTGACAGTGAGGTTATCATCTGCCTCCTTTGCTATTGTGAGGGCTTTGTGGAATGTTGCCAGTGCATCATCATCTCTATTCTCTTTTATGAGAACCTCGCCGAGGTTATTCATTATCCGTCCCTCCTTCACCCTTTCGGTGACATAACCAGCCGCACTCCTGAGGTACGCCTCAGCAACATCATATTCCATCGCCTCAATATGAACAAAAGAGAGGTTAAGATATATATTGGTAATACTTGCCGAGTCATTCCGTCTCTCAAAAAACGGAAGTATCCTGTTCAGGATTTTCTTTGCCCCAGCATATTGGGCCAGGATAGAATAGCAGCCGCTGATGTTTATAAGCATCACATTTTTCATTACCGAATCGCCTGCCTGACGGTAAAGCTTGTAAGACTCCTGGTAATATGATAATGCTTCGGTAGCATTACTCTTAACATGGTATATAAGTCCTTTCTGATGAAAATACGCTGCTTTAAGAGCAATATCGTCAGTAGCCTCAAAGAGTTCTTTTGAGTGTTCAAGGATCATCAATGCAGAGTCAGGGTTAGAATAGAGGGCAGCATGTGCATCGTTAAGTATCATGGAGCCAGGCTCCTCATCCCGGCCGGCTCTTAAATCATCACCTTTAAGAGTATCAAATCCGGCAGAGAGGATCAACAGAGCCACAATTATTTTTCTGACATATTCCATGCCCCTCATAAAAATGATGTTTTTACGATTATAATACTTCCGGAATCCCGGACCACAGGTTTTGTTATTCATCCCTTACACATCTAATGGAATAGATCCATTGCGGGTCTCTAACATCAACTATGGCATTGTCTCGCATAAAACCCAGGTTTATCGTATTAACGCTATCTGCAGACAGCTGTATGCCCGATAAAGTTATAAAAATAAGGGATCAGGCTGATATTTAAAGTAACAAAATATGATTTTGTACAGAACTGAGTTGTAGTAAGTTTTTTGTGCCCGCCAGAACCCTGAAACATCGTAACATTGAAACATGGAACCCTGGACTGTCCCGGCGGGGCGGTGATCTCCGCTGCGCTTCGATCTATTTTACCACTATCTTTTTGCTGACACTGCTGGTATTGTTTAAAATGATATTAAGGAAATACACTCCGGTTTTTAACTTGCTGCAGTTAAGTCTGATTTCACTTACTGACTTGTATTTCAAAACTTCAATTACATTACCTGCCTGATCAATGATTCTCATTACAACATCGTGATACTCTGACCCTAATCTGACAATTGCTTCATTTGAAACAGGATTGGGGCAGATAGTGATCTGATCCAGGGCTTTTGTATCAATTATTCCTGTTGGCTCGTATGGTACTGCGGCTATTTTGACCTGATTATACTTCTCCATGATTTCTGCCTCTGTCAGTGCCCTGTCATATATTTCCACTTCATCAATGAATCCTTTAAAATAGCTTGGTGTTCCTGTTGTACCGCTCTTTCCCAACATGGGGATCACACCTGATCTCACATTCCCGGTGAGCGCCAGCTCTTTCTTCTTCACACCGTTCAGATATATCATAGCAACAGTGCCATTATAAACGCCAACAACATTAATCCACTCTCCTGTTAGTATCTCACTTTCGGGTATTCCGGGTCTTGCTGCTCCAGTCACTGATGTTGACTTGAATCTCAGCTCCTTATTGCCTCTGTCTTCATATAGAGAGTATTCATCTGTCTCGGAGTCAAAAAGAGGTCCAAAGGATCCGGGAAGAGATGAGGGTTTAAAGTCAAGCTTTGTCCAGAGTGATACTGTTACTTTATCTCCGGGAATGTTAAATGAAGAAGAGTTTTGAAACTGAACATAATCATCAACGCCATCAAATGACAAGGCGTTACCGACTATTCCTTCAGCAAGAGCAACATTGTTCTTAGCTATTCCGTCATTATGATTTAAAGTCTCATCCAGAACCATCATATCACTGCCCTGAACAGGCAGGCTATCAAGTTTATACACGGCAATTGCACCGAGAATAGTGTTTTTATTATCAAACTGAAATTGTCCGGCAGTCATTTCATTGCCTGAAACGTCTTTTACACCCTGAAGCGAGAGAATATAATTCTGCTCTGACAATGATGAAGTGGTCAGTATTACTGTTCTTTTGTCTTTTGCCAGTTTTGCCGCTGTCATACTTACTCCTCTGTCGATATTGTAATTTGTCAAAGTCTCAGCTGAGGTAATATCAAGTGGCTCGTTGAATTGCAGAAGCACTGTCTTATCATCCAGCCTTGATGTCACATATTCAACAATAGGAGGATCAGTATCTTTTAATGCAGTAACTGAAAGCTCATTTGAGTAATTGACACTTGAAAGCCCAATAGCTCATTTGAGTAATTGACACTTGAAAGCCCAATTGAATTAACTGCTTTAATCCTGTAATAATAAGTATGCAGAGGAACGCAAGTCTTGTCAACAAATACCACATCTGTTCCTATTGTGGTAGCAAGTAGAGTTGTAGCCGGTGATACTTCGTCCCTGTAAATATTGTACCAGCCAATTCCACTTTCAACATCTTCGGCAGCGTTCCATGTGAGTTTAACGTTCGAAGAGTTATCCGGTATGGCTGAGATCAGTACAACATCAGAAGGCTCTGTAGCGTCTTTAATATCTATCAGTGTAGCGGGAACATTAGTTGTTATTGCATCAGCTCCCATAGCCATTAAAGAGCGCATGGTAATCTCACTGTCAACTGTCCATGCGTTATAAGAAATACCCTTTGAATGGGCATAATCAATTACATCCTTTGTGAAGCTGCCTCCGCTGCCAACCCACTCTCCATTTATGGCTTTTACCTGGTCAATATCTGCTGTAGTAATAGGAGACTTAAAAAACATCACAGGTATAGTTGCATCTAACGATTTTGCTTCAGAAAGCTGAGAAAGAGTAAAGCTGGAAATTATCACCCGGTTTTTCATATCATGCTTTTGAACAAGCTGTACCACCTTTGATACAACTGTTGCTTTGGAAGACTTTATTTCAATAACAACCTTTATCCCATTGGTGCTGTTTTTAGCTATCTTCAATGCTTCAAATAATGTAGGGATTTTTTCTCCTGTAAAAGAGGCATTAAACCATGATCCCGCATCAAGGAGTCTGAGTGATGAATAGGTCATGTTTTCAAGTGTTCCTGTGCCATCTGTTGTCCTGTCAACTGTGGCATCATGCATTATCATAAGCGAGTCATCACTTGAGAGTTGTACATCAAGTTCAAAGTAATCAGCTCCTGCTTCAACTGCTTTTGAAAAAGCAATGCTTGTGTTCTCCGGTGCTATTGATGAGTTACCCCTATGCGAAATAACATAAGGATTCTGCCCATAAACAACTCCGCTAATTATCAGTAAGAGATATACTATCTTTTTCATTGTAAGAGAATTGAGTTTTGTATTGGTCCTTTAATATATTGTCCATTTTATGTCTTCAAGCGAGCAATTGAGTTTAAAGAATGAATACAATGCAATCTCTCATAGTTTCTTATTGCATGGAAAGGAATTCATCATGTATTCCAATACAATATCTTAAGGAATTCAATGAGATCTAAATGAAAAATGGCTGAAAAAGTGTGTTTTTTTGAATATTACGGAACTACCTGGTTTTGCCTTGCATTTATTTCAATGCTTTTTTCAGAAATATCCTGATACATTAAATTTATTACACTAATAATTTCAGATTCAGCAAAATCAATTTTTACATTTCTATCAGTTGACTCCCGAAGGCTATCCGGGTGTCGTTCTGTATTATCTATTTCTCTCAATGCATCAGACAAAGAGATTTAATACCGGTGTTATTTAACAGAGAATCAATAACAGTCTTATTGTCATTTCGCATGGAAGTTAACAAATATGTGTTGAGGCGTTGAGGCGTTGAGGCGTTTATTCGTTTAGTAGGTATCAGGTGATTACGGATCCCGCTCCGCGGGACTTCGTCACTCCGTTCCTCAGCTTTCGACTTTAACCCAGCCTTCCTACTCATACCTGAGGCAGTCAGCAGGGTTCTTACTGGCTATGCGCCAGGTATGCCAGCTGATGGTAAGCAGGGTAACTATTACTGCCAGAGCTCCTGAAAAAACAAAGAACCACCATCCCAGCCTGATGCGATAGGCAAAACCCTCAAGCCATCGCTGCATAAAATAAAATACTACAGGTATTGATATTAGAAGTGATACCATTATCCATTTAACAAACTCCATATTAAGCATTACTATTATTCTTTGGGAGGTTGAGCCTGCCACCTTTCGTATTCCTATCTCCTTCACCCTGGAATCGAGTGTGAAGACTACCAGACCGTACAGACCGATGCATGATATGAAAAGGGAGAGCAACCCAACAAATGCTATTATCCTTGTCATCGACCTCTCTTTCTCATACATTTTCTGAAAGTCATCGCTGAGAAAGGTATACTCAAAGGGTGTATCAGGAAAGAGCTCTTCCCATTTGGCCTTAAGAAAAGCTATCGTTTCACTTACATTGGCAGCTGAGATACGTACCATGAGATTATCAAACAGGTCAGGGTAATAGGTTAGTGCAACAGGCTCCATCGCTGAATGAAGTGATTTGAAATTGAAGTCTTTAACAACACCTGTCACCGTTCCGCGACCTACAATATCGAGTTGTCTGCCTATAGGATCATCCCATCCTATAGCCCTGACAGCCGACTCATTTAAAATATATGTTGTAACACCTTCTTTAACATCTGTAAAATCCTCACCATCGCATAACTCTATCCTTAATGTCTTTATAAAATCCTGATCCACTGGTATCCAGCTCATCATCTCATGGTCATTCTCCTCGTCAAGGCCTTCCCACCACACATTCTGATAATATCCCTGCTGCCCCGGAAAATAACAGACTGCCGAAGCGTTCATTATACCTGGGCTACCAAGGATCTCCTTTTTATAGAGCTCATACCGGGGATATACCTCTGCCTGGTATATAGGAACAACTATCACCTGATCAGGTGACAGGCCTATATCCTTGTTTCTTATATAGCGCATCTGGGCATGAGCAATCAGAGTGCAGCTGATTAGTATAATCGAAACCAGAAACTGAAAAATCACAAGGCTCCTCCTCAGGTTTTTTAGCGACATACTTTTACTTCGTGCAAACTCAGAGCGTATTGAAGTCACCGGCATCACAGCAGAAAGAACAAATGCAGGATAGCTCCCTGATATTAATGATATTATCAATATTATAAGTACAAGAACAGCAGCTATGCCCGGAGTAAGAAGAGATAGGAAGTCAACAGGAAGATCCAGTAACCTGATCAACGGCATAATAAACCAACAAATCATGACAGCTACAATGAATGAGACTATTGTCATTATAAATGACTCTGAAAGAAACTGACGTCTCAGATCTGCATTAGTAGCTCCTGAGACCTTACGTATACCTGCCTCCTTGCCCCTTACGGTAAAACGGGCAGTAGTAAGATTCATATAATTGATACATGAGACAAAGAGTATAAGTAAAAGCACAGTGCAGGTGATGTATATCAACCTTATGTCGGTATTTGTCTCCAGGTCGCTTCTCAGATCTGAGTGAAGATGTATCCTCAGCAGAGGCTGGATATGAAGAGAAAATCGCCTTTCTGAAGGTATGTCTTTAACCACATCCGGCAGCTTATCAGCTATGGCTTTATCCAGATTCTCAGCTATGGCAAGTATGTACGTTGTATAATTCCACTCTCCCCATCCATTATTGCTGTTTATTTCAGCAAAGGAAGCGATAAAGGTATATTGTATCTGCGAATTTACAGGAGCATCCATTACAACGCCTGTAATGGTATAGGGCCTCCGCTCCTCTCCCAGGTATATTGTATTGCCAACTGGATCAGTATTACCGAAGTATTTAGCGGCGGCGGATTCATTGATGACGATTGATCCGGGATTGAGAAGAGCAGTCTCAGGATCTCCCGATAATAATCTGAATGAGAAGATATTGAAGAGTGACGGATCTGCAAGTTTAATATTATCATGGAACTGATCATTACCTATCTTTATCAGGGGCCTGCCCATAGATCCCAACCTTACATATTCTGATATTTCTGGTATGCCCTTCTTAAGAACTTCGCCCAGGGGTGCCGGCGTATGGGCAAATCTGTCGACAGACCCGCTACGGTCAAAGTCAACAACCACCCTGAATATCCTTCCTGCATTTTCATTAAAGCGATCATAACTTAACTCTAGTTTAAGCCACGACATAAGTACAATAACCAGTACCATCATAAGAGATAATCCGGTTATGTTTATAAGTGAAAACCTGGGGTTTCTTTTAATACTTCTGAGTGATGAGAAGAGGTAATATTTTAACATGTTTCATTTGTTTGTAAGACAGCAATCACTTTTTGCAAACAGCATGCCGAAAGCATATATTATTGTCTTATTGCTTTTTAACCAATCGACCCGACTAATAGATGTAAATTTCTTTTACAGACAGTAAAAATACTTAACATTGAGGTATCTGAGACCTGAGGGATGAGGCGTGAGGGGTGAGGGATGAGGGGTTGATACGTTGATTTGTTGATGCGTTTAGTCGTTTAGTCGTTTATTGGGTATC
>QKCK01000246.1 GCA_003245695.1 Bacteroidota bacterium
GCATGCCTGCAGTGAGAGATGTGCGGGGTATTATCAGCAGTGTCAGCAACAAAGCCAGTAACGGCAGTGATGGTGGTTTTTTAATGTTTCTTTTGAAACAAAAGAGATCATACAATAATGTTTTTTTCATACTTTTAGAGTTTTAGGTTAACATATGATCCTATGAAACCCGGCACAAGAGAGTTAGTTTTGGCCGGGTTTTTTACGGTTTTATGAGTTATGATCGTGCAAAATGTGAAAGAGCGCTGTTAGTTTCATGTCAAATTTAAACCAAGAATTTTAAAAAGCAAACGTTTGCGTAAAAATTATTAGAATAAAATTATTAATTACCTGTTTGAACATATTTTAGTGCTGATTCTGTGAGGATATGAAGCTGTTAAAAGTATGTAACAAGCAGAAAATAAGGGATAAAGAACAAGGAAATGTCAATTCAGTGAAATCTCTGTCTTGTTATTTATTATGGCAAACGATTGCGCTTAAAGAAAATTATTACCTTTAAACCATGGCAGATTCACGTATAACTATAAAAGATCTGGCGGAACGTCTTAATCTTTCTGTCTCAACAATCTCCAGGGCACTGAGCAATCATCCAAGTATCAGTGCAAAGACAACACAGGAGGTGTGGAATCTTGCCTCACAGCTAGGCTATTTCCCTAATAATGTTGCTTCTAACCTCAGAAAACAGAAGACAAATATGATCGGGGTGATAGTGCCCCGTATTGATATTTACTTTCACTCAAGGGTTATCAGCGGTATTGAGGATGTGGCGTATAAAAAGGGGTATAACGTCACAATATACCAGTCAATGGACTCCTTTGAAAGAGAGGTGGCTATCACCAGGATACTCAGGACAAATATGGTTGCTGGTGTAATTGCATGTCTTTCGATGGAGACTATCAGCTGCGATCACTTTGATGAGTTTAACCATTTTAAAGTTCCCCTGGTGCTTTATGACAGGGTGGGAGAGGTGCCATCAGCAAGTAAGGTGATTATTGATGACCTGCAGGCTGCCTATAAAGCAACAGATTATTTGATAAAGACAGGATGCAACAGAATTGCTCATATAGCCGGATGCCAGACAACAGGTATATTTCAGTCGCGTTTCGAGGGTTATCAGCTGGCTTTATCAAGAAACGGATTGCCATATAACCCGGCCCTTGTATGCCAGGCTGAAGACCTGACATTCGAAGAGGGTGCCCGTTGTGCAAGGAAGCTGATGAAGCTCACTGAAAGACCTGACGGACTCTTTTGCGCAAACGATTACACTGCAATCGGTGCTATTCAGACAATAAAGAAAATGAACCTTAATGTCCCTAAGGATGTTGCTGTGGCAGGATTCAGTAATTATCCTGTCGCTACTATTATTGAACCATCACTTACTACAATAGATGACAGGGCTTTTGACATGGGCAAAGCAGCAATAAAGTTACTGATAAGGCAGATTGAAGAGAGGAATGCCTTTATCGATTCAGAAACTATTGTCATAAAAACAGATCTCATTGTCAGAGACTCAACAAGAAAGAGTTAACCGTTTGTGTCCTGCTTCATGACATACTATCTATGGTCATGTCACTTTCATTTATAGACAAATCAGAATTCCATAGTAAAAACAGTCTCGACACCCGGCGTTGATTTTACCCTCAGGCTTCCGCCGTGGAGTCTCATTATCTGGCGTGATATGCTCAGTCCGATGCCGCTCCCCTCTTCGCGTGTAGTATAGAAGGGGACAAAAATTTCGTCTATAAGTTCCGGAGCTATCCCTGTGCCATTGTCTGTTACTGAGATCAATGGTCTCTCGTTTTGCATTACTGCCTCTATGGTTATCTTGCCATCCGGATTGTCTTCGTTGGCCTGCATGGCATTCTTCAATATGTTTATCAGGCAGAGGGTTATCTGGGTCTCATCAGCAAATATCATAAGATCGTCCGGGGTGCATGAGACAGTCAATGCAGCTTTGTTTTTACATTCAAATGACCTGTAGAGCACTTTCAGGCTGCTGAGAAGATCCTCAGCAAGAATATTTATCTTTTCAGGCTTTGGCAACCGTGTGAGCTTACGGTATGATTCAATGAAGGAGAGCAATCCGTTGCCCTGGCTTCTGATCACCTTCAGACCCTGAATGGTTGTCTCTATTGTCTTCTCCTTTATTGTCTCAGGCAAAACAGCACTCTCTCCTTTTGTGTATAGTTTAAGAAGAGTCTCAGAGAGTGATGTGATAGGGGATATTGAGTTTATTATCTCATGCATCATCACCCGTATTAACTTCATCCATGACTCAACCTCTTTCTCATCAAGTTCATTCTTTATGTCCTGTACTGACAGAATCATCAGTTCCTCGGTGCCATTGCGGAATGTTGACCTCTTGAGCGACAGCTGTACTGTCCCTCTCTCAGAGGATATTGACAGAAGCTGCTGCTTATCTTTTTCAGAGTCTTTTAGTTTTGTGAGTATATTCTTGTCAATTCTCTGTAACTGGCTTATATGGGTCAGTACCTCTGTCATTAGCAGTTTTTTTGCTGCACTGTTTGCATGGAGGATGAAACCGGCACTGTTTATGGTAATGATACCTGTTGCAGCATGTTCCAGCATAGCCTGAAAATACTGTTCCTGCTGACGGCTCTCGATCCTTAACTGGCGAATCTGATTATTAATGTCATCGAGACTTCTGCTCACCTCTTTCAGCCGCCTGTCGTTTGTTGTGTCGGGAAAAGAGAGAGTGGAATCCTCATTTTTTACTGATTCAAAGAAATAACTTAGTCTCCTGTTTGTTGAGTTTATATACCAGATCAGGTTTGCAGTTAATGTTATTACAGCAATAATGCCTGACACTATAAAAAGAGCCGGCATGTTACGGACAATTGTCCATGCCGTTACAACTGAGATAAGAGTTATGGCTACAACCCTTATGATAATGTTAATATACAGGTTTTTACTTATCACATTCTGAACCGCTTTACCTTATTATATATTGTCTGTCGTGTTATCCCAAGCTCCTCGGCTGCAGCGCTGAGGTTACCACCGTGTTTCTCAATAGCCTTGCTTATCATCCTGTGTTCCATCTCCTCAAGTGTCTTGATGCTGTCATCATTTTTGCCTGAGATGATATGCTTCATGAAGAAATCTTCAGGTTTAAGTATGCTGTCGTCACTTAGAATAACGGCTTTCTCTATTGTGTGCTGCAGTTCTCTTATGTTCCCGGGCCATGAGTACCTGTTAAGTTTATCCTGTGCCTGCTGATTAATCCTCAGATCTGGTTTATTGTATTTTGATGAGTACTTCCTTAAGAAGAAGTCAGTCAGTACGGCAATATCATCACCTCTCTCCCGTAGAGGAGGCACTTCAATCTGTATTGTGTTTATCCTGTAAAGCAGGTCTTCCCTGAAGAGCCCCTCCCTTACCATCGAGGGCAGATCCTTGTTCGTTGAACATATCAGTCGTATATCAACCGGTATTGCCTGGTTAGATCCAATCCTTGATATCTGGCGGTTCTGTATCGCAGCAAGTAATTTTGCCTGAAGATGAAAAGAGAGGTTTCCTATCTCATCAAGAAAGAGAGTGCCTTTATTGGCTGCCTCAAACTTTCCGGGCCGTGATTCATGCGCATCAGTGAATGCCCCTTTAGTATGACCAAACAGCTCGCTCTCAAATAATGACTCGGTAACGGCTCCCATATCAACACTCACAAGTACCTCGTCTGAACGGGGTGATGACCTGTGAATCTCTCTGGCTATAAGCTCTTTGCCGGTCCCGTTTTCTCCTGTTATGAGTACATTTGCATCTGTCTTTGCTACTTTGCGTACCAGGTTCATTACTTTCATCAGCTGAGGTGACGAGCCTATGATGTACTTCTGGTCACGATTTATCTCTTTCTTCAGAATACCCTCTTTCTCCCTGAGATGTTTTACCTCTCTCTTTGACAGACTAAGCTGCAGGGCTGACTTGATTGTAGCTGTCATCTTTTCATTTTCCCAGGGCTTGAGCACAAAGTCTGTAGCTCCCAGTTTGAGTGATTTGACAGCCAGTTCAACATCCCCGTACGCAGTCATCATTACAACTGAAATTTCCGGGTAAATCTCCTTTATGCGTTTTATCCAATATAACCCTTCGTTGCCATTACTGGTGCCTGCCTTGAAGTTCATATCGAGAAGCACCAGGTCATAATCATTCTTTCCCAGTTCTGTTATCAGCTGATTTGGATTCTGGAGGGCAGTAACGTTCCTGAACTCTCCTGTCAGGAGTATCTCAAGCGCACTCAGAATACTCTTATTGTCATCTACTATCAGAATAGAGCCTTCTGTCATCTCTTTTTCTTTCAAATGTATTGCGGTATCTCGTTAAAAACAAAACAAGCGTAAAAATATTTTACATTTTGGCGTAAATAAGTTTTACGTAGATGATGAGTCTTTGTTTTTGAATGTGTTGATATATAGCGATATACACTAATGGCATTTTTTTGGTATAGTGTTTTTAGTAGTGATTTCTTCAGGAGGTAAAATAATGTCAGTAATAACTACAGGATGGTTTTTTATAATATA
>QKCK01000358.1 GCA_003245695.1 Bacteroidota bacterium
ATAACAAAGAGTGCTGGTTCGTCCTATGGAGAGGGTGATGGTGAAGTGTTCATATGCAACTCCAACGGACTGCTTGCGAGCTATAAAAGTTCAGCATGTTATATCGGGGCAGGTGTGGTAGCTGAAAAGGGAGATCAGAAGAAAACCGGTGCGGAGTATTGTTCAAGGAGATATTTTGCTGACCTTCTTCCGCTTGATCAGATTGCATCAAAAGCATCTAAGAATGCCCTGGAGATGATAGATTCAAAGATGGTTAAGACACAAAAGGCAGCAGTTATATTCGACCCTGATGTTGCCGGCTCTCTTTTCCGCGGTGTGGTATCTGCTCTTGATGGTACGAGGGTTCTTCAGGGCGCCAGTTTCCTTCGTGACTCATTGCATAAAAAGGTGGCAGTGAGTGATCTTACAATCACCGATGACGGTACTTCAGCGCGAAGGCTTGCAAGTGCCCCCTTTGACGGAGAGGGTGTTCCTACCTCCCGGAGAAATCTCATCGAGAAAGGTGTGGTTAATGGTTTTGTCTATAATACTATTGCTGCACGGAGGGCCGGAACAGAGAGCACAGGCAATGCCTCAAGGGGCGGTTATACCTCGCTGCCTGGGATAGGCACCCATAACCTTATCATTGAGCCAGGCAGCTACTCACGCAACGAAATTATCGGAGCTACTGAAAGAGGGTTATTACTTAAAGAGATAACAGGCTATGGAGTTGACCCGGTGACTGGTAATTTCAGTGGAGGAGCTTCAGGTCTCTGGATTGAAAACGGAGAAATAAAATTTCCTGTTGAGGGCCTCACCATTGCTGCCTCTGCCGATATCATACTCAATACAATAGACATGATAGGCAATGATACGGACCTTAACCGTACTTTTGCGTCACCAACATTCCGGATTGCCGAGATGCAGATAGGTGGAAGATAGAAGGAGGTTTTATTTTTCCAGCAGAGTGACAGCCGCCATAATACATTTCTCACATATACTGGTATGGAGAGCTCTCTCTTTTATGATCTTCTTCCCCTCCTCACTGTTCATGTCAACGCCCAGAAGATCAATGCATTGATCTGATCCGAGTACCTTGATGAACTGATCATTGAAATCACGGATCATGCTATAGAGTTTTTGTTTTGACTCTTCAGTAGGGCATCCGGGTGCGCCATGCCATAGTCCCAGTACAAGTATCCCTCCTGTTACTGCCCCACATGTCTTCTGCATGCGTGCCATTCCACCACCAAAGCCTGAGGCAATTCGGGTATTCGTAGGATTTTCGCCAGCGAAAGGCAGAAATACTGCCTGAGAACAATTATATCCCTGACGGAAATATTCGAGTGCCTTATCATGTTTACTCATAGCGCTTTTTTTTCAAATTTAAAAAATTCCTTAAAAGGGAAAAGCTGCTTTTGATTTGATTATGAAAAGTTATACTTTTATAACTTGGATTAACTTATTCTAAAAGCAACAAAAAAATGGTAACTCAAAAAAAGACAAAGGGTGTGATTGGGATTCTCACCGGCGGAGGAGATGTTCCGGGGTTGAATCCGGCCATCAGGGCGGTGACAATCCGCGCCAACAGGGAAGGATATAAAGTGATAGGCCTCAGGCGTGGCTGGGCTGGCATTACAGAAATTATACGTGATCCGAAGGTTGATAACAGTCAATGCTTTCAGATTCTTACTGACGAATTGGTAAACAAGGCAGGTCGTACCGGAGGTACCTTCCTTCATACTTCCCGTACCAGACCAAGTCATGTTCCCAAAGCTGCTGTTCCGGAACACCTGAAAGACACATACAAGGAAGAGATGAATGACTTAACTCCTGAGGTTATTAAAAACCTTGAATGGTTAGGTATTGATTATCTCATTCCAATAGGTGGTGATGATACTCTCAGCTATGGAGTACATCTTTACAAAAACGGGGTAAAAGTGGTTGCCATACCCAAGACAATGGATAATGATGTTCCTGGTACAGATTATTGCATAGGATTCAGTACCTGTGTCACCAGAACTATACAGATGACTAACAGCCTGCGAACCTCTGCCGGTTCACATGAACGACTGATGGTTCTTGAAGTTTTCGGCCGCTATGCAGGTTTCACGGCTATGCTTCCTACAATGGCAGGAGCAGCAAACCGATGCGTTATTCCGGAGTATGAATTTGATATTGAGCAACTGGCACAGCTACTTGTTGAAGACCGTAATGCAAACCCAAGC
Organism: Bacteroidota bacterium; assembly: GCA_003245695.1. GTDB lineage: Bacteria > Bacteroidota > Bacteroidia > Bacteroidales > VadinHA17 > SR-FBR-E99. The sequence continues at coordinate 2,208 of QKCK01000358.1, forward strand.
AAATACTCCATCGTTCTTGTATCTGAGGGAGCCCTCTTCAGCGGTGGTGAGATGATTTTCTCAAGCGATGAAAGAGATGCTTATGGTCACGCTAAACTGGGCGGCATAGGAGACCTTGTCTCTGCAGAACTGAAAGAGTTATCCGGAAAATTCAACCATGGCAAATCTATTAATGTCATCAATCAGAAGCTGGGCTACATGGTACGCGGTGGCGATCCTGATGCTATCGATTCTATTGTTCCGATGGCATTTGGTAACCTCGCCCTTGATCTGATACTCAAGGGCATTCATGGCAGGATTGTGGTTCTGAAAAACGGCCGTTATGATAATGTGCCTATTGAAGTTGTCACATCTTCCAAAAAGGTTGTTAAAGTATCTGAGTATTATAATATTGAACGACTCAGACCATATTACCACAGCTTTGAGATGAAACCATTCTTCCTCATGGCAGCGGAGTATTAAAATGAAAGATTTTTGAAGAGGCGCAGAGTGATGCGCCTCTTCTTTTAAATATGCTTCCTGATAATAATGACTCAGAATCAAAACAAAGCTTATTTTTGCCATAAAAGATAGTGATTGAAAGAAGGTATAGTTATTAAATCTACAGGGAGTCATTATAAAATCCTTTCTTCAGAAGACTCTGTTTATGACTGTGTCATTAAAGGCGGTTTCAGGGTAAAAGGTATTCGTACTACGAACCCCCTTGCAGTAGGTGACAAGGTTATAATTGATGAGAAGAGAATGCTTATAGTATCTCTGATGCCACGGAGGAATTATATCATCAGGCGTTCATCCAATCTTTCAAAGGAGTCACAGATAATTGCTGCAAACATCGATCAGGCTGTACTGATGATATGTATTTCCATGCCTGAGACCCCTACTGAATTTATCGACCGTTTTCTGGCCAGCGCCGAAGCATACCGCATCCCCGTAACAATTGTCATTAACAAGGAGGATCTGCTTGGTGAGAAAGATCTTCTTTCAGCCAGAGAGATAATAGACGTTTACAGCAAGATAGGTTACAAAACCCTGCTCGTGTCAGTGAAAAACGGAAAAGGCCTGAACGAAATAAAAACGCTGCTGGAAGGTAAAACAACACTTATTGCAGGTAACTCAGGGGTGGGAAAGACAAGTCTGTTGAATGGACTTAATCCGGAGCTGGAACTCAGAACCGATGACATATCACAATACCATGAACAGGGAAAACATGTAACAACATTTCCTGAGATGCACTTTATGCCATTCAATGCCAGGGTAATAGATACACCGGGGATAAGAGGATTCGGAGTATTTGATTTTGACAGAAAGGAGATATACCATTTCTTCCCGGAAATATTCAAAGTATCTGATAAATGCCGGTTTCATAACTGCCTTCATATATCAGAGCCTGGCTGTGCCGTGAGAACCGCAGTGGAAAACGGAGATATAGAGTTATGGCGGTTTAGAAGCTATATCAGTATGATGCTTGAAGATAATTCGAAATACAGATAGATTTTTATATTGTAATTTTGTTGTAAAATATCTCTTTATGAGGAAACTATCTATTATCACCTATTCGGCTCTTGCCCTGATAATTATTACCAGTACGGTGTTTTTCATTTCACTTTACAGGAATCAGATTGAGTATATAACCAATCAGCTTGATAAACAATCCAGAATTGTCGGGTCAGATATTGAAAACATGAGTCTGTTTCTGCTAAGTGACCTTACTGAAATAGATTTCTCTGATGATATTTCACAGTTTTTCTATAACGATGACATCAAAGAGCGTTCCATTGAAAAGTTTAAGCTCTATTATTCGAAATATGATGACATAATAGTGAATCTTAAACTTTATGATAACAATGGAAACGTCTATACACTTTTTAAGGACCAGGAGAAGAATGCCTGGATTGATGGTGATTATAAGGCACAGGTACAGCCTGAGATTTTTACCCGCGAAAAGTCTGAAAAGATAAGAGAAAACTACAATTATTACCTCCCTATTCTGGGTGGTAATAATGTCATAGGCAATTATGTGATAACCATTGATATAAAACAGTATTTTTCAAAACTGTTTGCCAAATACAATCTCGAGGAATACCAGTGGCAATGGGTTATCAATGATTCATCTGAAATTGTTTATGATAATAGCAAAAGCAACCGTGATTACAGTGACGTCAGGATGATATGTCAGCAGGTTGACGATGGAATTGCCGGCCGTATAAGGCATTCTGTCATAACAGAGAAAGGGAAGAAAGAGATAATATCATCATATTACCCTATTAATCTCCTTGGCCTTGATTATGGTCTTGTTTTTTCAGCACCAACTGCCTTTTTCCAGAAATATATTATAAAAAACTCTATAGTTCTGGTGTTGATAAACACTCTTATTATACTCTTTATCATAAGTGTATATACAAGATTTCTGAAGAAGCAGAGATTAAGAATGGCTGAGATGGAGGATGATGAGGCTACCCTGATAAAAATGATAGAAGAGCTTCCGGTGGGAATAGTTGTATATAACAAACAACGGGAGATTTTAAAGGCGAACCGTATTGCAGCAAAAATATTCTCATATAGCAGTGAGGAAGAGATGCTTGGCCGGCTTATCCCTGATCTTTCACTGAATGGCTATCAGAGTGCTCTTGCAGCCCAGTTTGGAGAGGGAAGGGTAATTAACATAAACTCCTCACTGGGAGAACGGATTGTTTTTCACTCTTCAATACCTGTTATCTTTAAGGGTGACAAGGCCAACCTTGAGTCATTTATTGACATAACCTCAATTGAAATGGCAAGGAAGCATGAGGCAGAGGCCAACATTGCCAAGTCAGAACTCCTTGCCAGGATGAGTTTTGAGATACGGACGCCGTTAAATGGCATTATCGGCATGACTGAGATGCTTTGCAGATCGGAATTGCCCCCGGCAACTAGAGAGATTGCTTCTCTTCTTCGCCGTTCAACCGACCTGTTACTTAATATCATTAACGACATCTTTGATGTCTCTAAAGTAGAGACAGGTAAAATGATACTGGATGAAATTCCTTTTAAAGTAAGAGATGAAATAAGATATTGTATTGACTTAATATTAAGAGATAACCCCGACTCATTCGTAAATCTCACATACAATATTGAGAATTCTGTACCTGATAATGTTATCGGGGATCCATACAGGCTGAGACAGATAATCACCAATTTGTTATATAACGCATTAACTACTAATATAGAAGGTGATGTTACATTACATTGTGGTTTAAAGGAGGCTGAGAAAAACACAATAATACTGCAGTTTATATTGACTGACACCGGAAAAACTCTTTCAAAAGCAGAAATCAAGAAGTTGTTTGGTGACTATATTACCAATAAGTCAATGCGCTCTGAATGGAATGAAGAGCTTAGACTTGGGCCCGTACTTGCACGTCAGCTGGTAGAACTTATGGACGGCGAATTTGTTGCAGAGAGTCCGGCTTTTATTGATACCAATAAAATTGAAAAGGGGCTTAAGGTTACCTTCACTGTTAAAGTTCATCTTAATGAAAAGATACTTAAGAATGCATCTGTTTCAGAATATACTGAAATGAGTCAGTTAAGAACCCTGGTGATAGCTGGTGGCCAGTCCAGGGATGATGATTTTCTTTCGATTCTGCACAAACTTAAGATACCTGTTTCGGTAACCAGCTTTCAGAAACAGACAGTCTCGCAGATTATTTCAAACAAAAGAGACGGTAACGACAAATATGTTTTGCTCATTATTTTTGATGACAGTGAGACTGACGGCTTTGAAATTGCAGGGGCACTTCGCGATTCAGGTCTTACAAATGACAATATAATACTTATGTTCACTTCGCGTGATCCCAAGGGACATTATCCAAGGTGTGTTGATATGGGCATAGACCAGCTTCTGGTGAAGCCCTTCAGTACGACAGAACTGGCAAATGTTATCATTCAGCTTTTCCCGAATGTAAAGTACAACACCGGTTCAAACGGGGTCTCTCTGCCTAATGTCTTGGTTGTTGACGATAATGCTCTCAACAGAAAGGTAGTGGGATCACTGTTGAAAATACTGGGTATAACAGCCGAGTATGCTGAAGATGGCAGGGATGCTCTTGAGAGGATAAAAAAGAAGAAATATGATCTGGTATTTATGGATCTTATTATGCCTGTGATAGATGGTTTTGAAGCGTCAAGGAAGATACTTGAGTATGACAGCAGAATAACAATTGTTGCACTTTCTGCTGACAACATGCCTGAGACAAAGATTAAAGCCGAGCAGGCGGGGATGAAGGAGCTTTTATCAAAACCCGTATCAGTTGCTGATCTGAGGGGTGTGATAGAAAAATACAGGTAAAAATAAACCTTGATTAAATGATAAGGAGAGTACCGGCAGAAAGCTTTATGGATCTTTCAAAGAGAGTGCCTGTGATTGATGTTAGGTCTCCGGGAGAGTATCTCCGTGGCCATATCCCTGGCGCAGTCAACATTCCTTTGTTCAGTGATGTTCAGAGAGCTGTTGTGGGTGCGGTATATACTCATCAGGGAAGGGCTGAGGCTGCTGCCAAGGCACTTGAGCTGGTCGCTCCTGATCTTGAGGGAAAGCTGAAGAAAGCACTCGGATATACTGCCAAAGGGGAGATTCTCCTTTATTGCTGGAGGGGAGGGATGAGATCAGAGTCAATGGCATGGATGTTCTCCCTTGCAGGGTTAAAGCCATGTGTGCTTGAGGGCGGATATAAGGCCTTCAGGAATATGGCACTCACTTCTCTTTCAGAGAAGCGTAAATACATTGTTTTAGGTGGTCTGACCGGCAGCGGGAAGACAAAAATCCTGAACCATTTCTCTTCTTCAGGTCACCAGGTAGTAGATCTGGAGGGTCTTGCCTGCCATAAGGGATCTGCCTTCGGATCTTTGGGCATGCCCGGGCAACCAACAACAGAGCATTTTGCAAACACCCTGTTCAGTCAACTCAGCCTTATGGAGTCTGATATTCCTGTATGGGTTGAGGATGAGAGCCGGAATATAGGAACGGTTTTCTTGCCCGATCCCTTTTTTTGCCAGATACATGAGGCACCTGTCATAGCCCTGATGATGCCTGTTGAAGTACGTCTGCCCAGACTCATTGAAGAGTATACATCATTTCCCAAAGAGAGGATAATAGCTTCACTGGAACGTATCACCAAACGATTGGGAGGAGATAATACCCGGAAGGCTGTTGAGGCTGTTTCATGTAATGACTTCGCAACTGCCATAAGAATTGTACTTGAATACTATGACCGTACATACAGGTATGGCCTTTCTCAGAGAAGGGAAGGACAGGTGACGGTGGTGGAAACGGATACAGATAGTGTAGAAATAAATGCCGTGAGAATTATTGAGGCGGCTTCATCGTTAGTGTAGGGTATGGCTTTTCAGCTCTGCGGCGTCAGTCCATCTGAAAACCTTGTCTGATCGTCTTAGTATCTCATTGCATGGTATTGAACATAGAGTTCCTTTAAGACATTTTCCGGCCACATTGGTATTCTCATCACGAAGTTCGGAGACTGTTATCTCAATAACCCCTGTTGTGGGGCCGGTGATAAGCAGTTCATCACCCACAGACAGCTCTCCTGTTTCAAGCTTTATCTCAGCCACATTCAGTTTTTTGAAATAGTTGGTAATCTTTCCAAGGTATATCTTTCTCTTTGTTGCAGAGGAGCCATAGCTTGTACTCCATTCACCCAGACGCTGTCCAAGGTAATATCCATTCCAGAAGCCACGGTTAAAGACTGTTGAAAGCTGTTCCCTCCACTGGATTACCTTCTCTTCACAAAATGTGCCTTCAGCTACTGCGTCTGCAGCTTCACGGTAACATCTGCTGACCTTCTTAACATATTCCGGTCCCCGTGCTCTCCCTTCAATCTTCAGGACTCTTGCCCCGGCATTGATTATCTGATCAATGAAACTTATGGTACACAGATCGCGTGGCGACATAAGGTATTCATTATCAACATCAATCTGGTAGCCTGTCTCTTTTTCAGTAAGCGTATAGCTCTTACGGCACGTCTGATAACAGTTTCCTCTGTTTGCTGAGGCATTGTTTTCATGAAGACTCAGGTAACACTTACCTGAGATAGCCATACAAAGTGCACCGTGTACAAACATTTCAAGCCGCATATATTCCCCTGACGGGCCTGTAATATTATCCCTGACGATAGTATCATATATCCTTCTTACCTGCTCCAGATTCAGCTCCCTGGCAAGAACAGCCACGTCAGCCCACTCTGAATAGAAGGCAAGAGAGCCGGAATTTGATATATTAAGCTGTGTTGAGAGATGAACTTCCATACCGGCTTTCCGGGCATGAAGTATAGCTGACTGATCTGTGGCAATAATGGCAGAAATACCGCTGCTGGCAGCGGTTTCTATAATCCTGTTCATCAGATCAAGCTCATCATCATATACAACAACATTGAGAGTGAGATAACTCTTTATATTGTTCTCTTTGCATACTGCAGAAATGGCTGGAAGATCATCAACAGTAAAGTTATTTGATGATCGGGCTCTCATATTGAGCTGTTCAACACCAAAATAGACAGAGTCGGCGCCACCCTGGATGGCAGCATATAGTGATTCCCACGAGCCTGCCGGCGCCATGACTTCGATATCGCTCTTTTTTATCATACTGCAAAGATAAGGAAGAGAGATCACTTTTTAAGAATTACCCTCATTGTTGTTCCTTTGCCGGGCTCAGATGATTTGACATAAATGCGTCCGTTGTGATATTCCTCAATGATCCGCTTTGAAAGAGAGAGACCCAGACCCCAGCCTCTTTCCCGGGTTGAAAACCCTGGCTTGAAGATATTCTTGTAATCTTTCTTTGGGATTCCCCTGCCGTTGTCTTCAATGTCAATAACCACGTTCCCGTATTCCTTCCGCATGATTATTCTTATTACTCCAGTACCCTGCATGGCATCCACGGAATTCTTGATCAGATTCTCTATTACCCAGCCGAAGAGTATGACGTTTACATATGCATTCAGCTCTGCATTGCTATCCTCATCAAACTGGAAATCAATTGTTGACGGCAGTCGTTTTCTGAAATATGTTATTACATTGATAACCACCATTCTGACATCAGATAGCTTTAGTTTAGGTTTAGATCCTATAAGTGAAAAGCGCTCTGCAATACCGGAAAGTCTTTCAACATCTGCCGAAATATCATTAATCTCAGTTATCTCAGGATACCTGTTTTCAAAGAGCTCCAGCCATGCTGACAGGGACGAGACCGGTGTTCCAAGCTGGTGAGCTGTCTCTTTTGATAATCCTACCCATACCTGGTTTTGTTCAGCTATTCGTGAGGCGCTGAATGCCATATATGCGATGGAGATGAACAGCAAAACAACACCTAGCTGAATAAAGGGATACAATACCAGTTTTCGCAGGATAACACTTTCACGATAATAGATGTAATTATGAGAGCCGTCACCAATATCGATCATTATTGGCTCATTTCTCTCCTTCATTCTGTTAAGCTCCCGTCTCATGGCTGTGCTATCTCCCTCTATTGCTGTGGTCAGATTTCGTGTGGAGATAATATGTTCATTATCATCAGTGAGTATAACAGGAACGGTATTGTTACCTTCGATAACTGAAAAAAGGAAGTCAAAATCGCCCGATTCCAGAGATACGTTTACCAGTTGTCGGGTGGCTTCGGCCCACAATGCTGCCTTTTTCTTCTCTTCATTCTTAAGTAGTTTAACAAGTGACTGGGTGTATAAAAGAGAACCGAATCCTATTGCAACTGCAAATAAGAGAAGAAGTAGCTTAAGAAAGAATCGTTTACGGTAAATATCCATTAATCTATCTGTTTTTCCTGAACAGTGGCTTTGTCTCTTCTTCTTTCTCTTCCTGCGTGGTTGTCTCTTCTTTGCCTTCCTCCCAGGTGACGTTAAACTTTGGTTTTGTCTCAGTTGTTGTTTTCTCCACTATTGTGCTGTCTTTTTTATACCAACCGTATTCTTCATTCAGTATGTTCTTAAGGTTCTTCTTCTCCTCAGTAATACTCTCCTTTACAATATCTTTCGATTGGCCGAAGTCATAATTCACATCTGGCTTGCCCTTTTTGTTTTCAAGCTTAAGAGGTATTGACAACCGTCCGGTTTCATCTTCCTCCACCTTTCCAAATTCACTTCTGTTCCTGTTTCTTTCTCTTGCCTTGTGGCTCAGTACTTCTGACAGTTTTACCCTGATATGGTATGAATACTCATCACTGAAGCTGTGTGTGCCATAGACTGAAAATGACCCTACTGATGAGGTTATTTGCATCTTGGGTATTGAGAGGATACTGTTTTTAACAAACAGGTCGTTTTCCATCTTTGAGAAGCTGATCTCTTTCAGTTCATTAAGGTCGATAAATGATGAAAGTTCTTCCACTGGCTTAAAGTTAATTAGTCTTCCGTCGGTGACAGAAATATGTGTTTCAGCTATTATTGTGGGTTTAAGTACATTGAAATCCCTGTCAGTCATAGTCAGCAGGGTGAGATTTCCTGAAAGGCGGCCTCCAAGATTATCACTCACTATAAATTTCTGGCCAAAGTCATTGAATGAGACAAAGGCTTTTCTGATATCAAGATTGTTCATTACAAGTGAAGACCTTGAGATATAGCTTCCGTCACTCTTGAGTCCTATCATAAAGTCACCCGATACCGAACCGTCAAGGCATCGGGCACTAATGTCATTGAATGAGAGTACAAAGGGTTTATATGTGAGGTTGCAGCTAAAGTCTTCAGCATTAAACTTTTTATTTGTCAGTTTTTGTGCATGGAAGGAAATCATGGCTCTGACATCGGAGGGGAACAGCGTAACAGGCCTTTCCTCATCCTCATTTGAAGGCTTTTCTCTTTGCACAGAGGCAAAGGCAGAGGGATCAAATGTCTCTGCTGATACCGAGCCTGTGATTTCAAGTGTCTCCCCGTTTCCTGCAAGCCATCCTATAAAATTGCCAAAGTCGCAGTTAAAACAATATTTCTGGTTGAGAATGGTCATAAATAGGTCTTCTGTTCTAAGGTGCTCCGTGAGCCTTATTTTGCCGCTTACATCGCGAAAGAACAGGCCTGCTTCAGGCAAGTCGGCGGCAAAGGATTCAAGGCTTATGTTGGCAACAGGATTAAGATAAGGCAATGCTTTAAGATCAGGTTTTACTCCTTCCGGCAACCGACCCTTAAGCGATATGTTACCACTGACGGCTCCTTCACGGCTATCAAATGATTTTGTTCTTATCAGCTTTCTCAGATCATCAAATACAAGATCGCCGTTTAGTGTGAGATCAATATAGGGATTAATCAGGTTTTCAATGGTGAGATTACCATTGAAATATGCTGCTCCCAGCGCTGCCTTAAGGGTATCTACCGTAAGTCTGAATGTTTTACGATTATTTTTACTTCCATTTGTGATAATGCCCTTGAGATATAGGTTGTTAACATCTATACCTGACTGATCATAGATTAAGCGTCCCCTGCTGAGATTATATTGAAAATCAAAATGCGGAGCCTTTCCGTTACTATAATACCCGTTTATATCTCCTGATAGTTCCACATTGCCTCCTGGCTTTATGCCTTCAAACGCTTTGGAATATTGTTGAGGAAGACGGGCCACCATATCAGAAAGATCAATGTTACTACCATTAATCTTCAATTCAAGCCACTTGTGTTCATAATCTACCGAGCCGGTTATATTACATAAAAGATCGCCAAGCTTTACCTTACCTTTGCGGAATGAAACCGACGATTTAGTCTTGAAAAGGCTAAGTTCTGCCTCTGCTTTCCGGTTAGCAAAACTGAATCCGTATACCTCAAGGAGATCGAGCGTGGCAGATACTCTGGCAGTCAGATCTATACCTGTACCGAAAATTTCACCGGAAACAGCAGAGTTGGTTATGTCTCCTTTTATCAGAACATCAGCTGTATGATCATCATATATTATACTCATATCTTTTGCAGCTATAAGATTGAGTTTAATCTTTGAATCCGGCTCTTTTTCGGGATCTCTGTTTATGACTCTGAAGTTAGTATTTCCTTTAGAGTCAGTAAGGAGATTGATATTGCCGTTTTTACATGATATTCCGGTAATGATTGTCTGACCTGTGATAAAAGACCGCAGATCGACAGAAACGGCCATCGTGGAGGCAAATAGGAGAGTATCATTATTCATCGTAACGAACTCTTCAGTTGAATAACCATCAGAAGGTTTCAGGAGAATATTGTAAAACTTGACAGAGATGTCAGGGAAAGAGCCCCAGAATCCAACACTTAATGACTCATATGATATTTTTGTGTTTATTGTGTTGTTTACCTTTTTAATGAGTGCCTCTGCCAGCTGGTTATGTCTTGTAGCTACCAGTATGCTTAGTGCTGCCGCCATTGTAATGATTACAACAAGAGCAACCATTAATATTTTTTTTACTGTTCTCACTTCGTGTAAGAAAGATATTATGTTTGTTTACTGTAGTTTTTCCAGCAGAAAGGAGAGGTCATCACCAGGGGCAACCTCCCAGGGTTCTTTCCCCTTGATGAATATCCTGGCATTACGTGGTCCAATGAGAGAAAGAGTGTTATGCTCAACTAAAAACATTGTGCTCTCCCTGAGGCCGGCGACATAGATATCTGGGTTTGCCTCAATGAATTCCATAATCCTCTGTTCTCTTGTCTCTCCTGCATGACCTGCGGGGTTTGCATCAAGATAATGGGGATTGATCTGGAAAGGAATAAGGTTAAAGGCATTAAAGTCATCAGGTTCAGTGACGGGCATATCGTTGGTAGTACGAATAGTGGGGCAGGCGACATTGGATCCTGCGCTCCATCCTATGTATGGTATTCCGCTTAATACTCTTTTTCTTATTGCACTGATAAGTCCGTTGTTTTGCAGCAGTCTGAGCAACATCCATGTATTGCCTCCGCCCACAACTATTGCCTCTGCCTCTTCAACAGCAGCTACCGGATTTGAATAGTGATGTATCGAAACAACATCATGTCCTACCTCCTGAAAGCGCTCCTTTACCTTTCTTTCATATTCATCATATGAAAAGGTGACAGCAGCATAAGGGATGAAAAGTGCCTTTACCTCCTTTCCTCCAAGAAAGAGTCTGATATTTTCCTTTGGGTAGTCAAGATAAGCCTCACCGGCATTTGTGGAGTTACTGATAAGCAGAAGTTTCATAATTATCTTTCATTTTTGGATTAACGAAAATAGTAACTGCAAAGTATTTTGTCTCAAAGATAAAAAAGAAGAGACGCTAATGACAGCGTCTCTTACCCAAAAAATGATCTAAAATTCTAGTCGTTGAATGTCAATGCTATACCTATTTCAAAAGGATACATTTCCGGTCCCTTGCCTGTCTCAAAGAGTGGGGTAAGATAAGAAGTGCCATAAATCTGAAACATTTTATATCCTACCCTGGCAGTCACACCATAACGAAGGAGGTTAAGATTAAAATCGTTATGATTCTTGTCTTTCTGACGACCATCTTCATTATAGACAACCTTGGTATGTGAACCAAGTTTAATGGCTCCTACTACACCAACACCAAGGTTGATCGGATTACCATCGGAGAGAGGTATCTGTGCCTCAAGGATAATCGGCAGAGTAGCATATATTGTAGCAAGTTTGCTTTTCTCATAGTCTCTGAGGGTCTCTGTTCGGGCAACGGTAATGCCAGTGGCATCCTTCTCAACAATAACATTGTTGTCAAAGCGGTAGTTGCTGAAATTGAAGCCAATAGCTGTTACAATACCTATATGCTTACCGAATCCAAGATTTATTGAAGGCATTATCATGTTAAAGCTTGACGATTTTGCAGTATTAAGATCCCAGCTGTTGTTATCTATTGTTGTCCCGAATTTCTCATTACCGTAACTGTTAAAGCCGAATTCAAATCCGCCGAGGTGACCTTTGAAATTGCGGCGGCCACCAACATTGACCCACTCTTCATTGTCGTCATTATCTTCGTCAAGGTCCAGCTCAAAATCCTCTTCATCATCAGTGATAGTGACTTTTTTATCACCTATCTTAAATGAGGTCTCATCTTCTGATATATCTCCAATAGTATCATCAACTATATCAATTTCAAAATCCTCGGAGTAGGTATCCTGTACCAGGGTGTCAGCACTTTCTGCCATTGTTTCAGATTCAAGCTGCTCAAGTTTCTCAACATTTTGTTCTTTTTCCTGTCCAAAAGCCTGAAAAGAGACTAATGCTGCGATTGTAAATAGGGCAAGTAATTTTTTCATGGTCTAAAAATTAATGAGATAACTATTTATGAATTTCTTTATTTCAGTTCTATGACGTCTGTCAATATGAAAAAGTTACAGTGGCGTTTATTTATTTTTTACAGGGGCTGAAAAGCAGAGAAGGCCGGACTGGAAAGAGACTGCTTTAAGCTCTCCGTTTTCATCCAGTTTTTTTTCCAACTGCATATCCCAGCCAAGGAGTCTGTTAATCTCCTCTATCCTGTGTCCGGCAAAGTCTACAGCATCCTTGTCTTTTTTCTCCTCAGCTACTGATATTGCCATATTGGTCAGTCCGGTAATCATCCAGTTGTCAAGCAGTTTCTTTTGCTGATTGGGTGGAATGTTTCTGGGAGTGACAGTGGCGAGACCGGTATATTTTTCAGCCTCTAATTCCGGTAAAACTGCACCAAAGGAACCCACAAGCCTCTTTTCATAAACAGGCAGCTCTTCAGGCATGGTTTGAGGTATCAGGTTAACCGGGGTAGAGACCTTTCTGAAACCATTACTCTCATGAGCTTTAACAGGAGAGACTTTTCTCACTGCCATACCTGCCTGGATAAGGATATCTGATCTGTTTGCTTCTGCTTCAGTTGTGGAAGGGATAGCCAGTGAGAGTGACTGTGAAGGGACAATCAGCTCTCTGTTGATTGCGGGGCCAAAAAGAAGAAGGCCACAGACAGCAGCAGCAATACCGATAGTCATAGAAACAGCTTTTATATTGTTTCCAAATGAATGGCTGCGGATCATCTTTTTACCTCCGGGCCATCTTTCTTTCCCTGGCTTTAATCTAAGAAGTTCAAATGATTGAGCCACCGCTTTTCTTTCCTGATCAGCTTCAATGATCTCCAGGAAGTCTGCCATCATAGGATCAGCAAGGTCTCCCTCTGCTGCCGCTGCTGCAAGGAGCAGGAACTGTTCATCATCATATTCTGAGGCGCTCCTTATTGATGATCTCCCATCAAAAATGTCATCTGCAAAAGGTTTCAGCGGGAGGATGTTTTTCTCTTCATATCTTGCCATCACTTCAGGGTGGCGTATAAGATACTCTTCAGCCTTAATAGATTCAGAATCAGTAGCGGACCCTTCAAAGTATCGCCTGAGAAGCTCTTTTATATTTTCAGAAAAGCTTTTCATCTGTAAATTGATTGACCTGTTTTGGTGAGGTAGTTTCTGAGACTTACCCGGCCGCGATAAATATATACTTTCACCTGTGCTTCAGAGAGACCTGTGATTGAAGATATCTCCTGATAGCTGTAACCCTCGTAATCACGAAGCAGAATTACAGCACGTTGTGGTGCCGGCAATCTCTCAAGGGCCTTGTGAAGCACTTCATTAAGATCCCCCGAGGTGTCGCTTTCCATCAGGGATGAGTCATCATAGTATTCAACCATCACCAGACGCGAGTCTTTGCGTATAACATCAATCATCCGGTTGTAGGCTGTTGAAAAGAGCCATGATTTGACTGTCAGGAAATCAACCTCAGTAACCTGCATCCATAGTTTTTCAAAGCTGTCCTGAACAATGTCATTGGCACGCTCTCTCTCTTTGATGCTACGGTATATGAATCTGTAGAGCGGATCTCCAAAAACTTTTACTGCAGTATTGTATTCCTTTATAGTCATTTCCTCTTTTAATCATTACAAAGACGTACAATGGTACCGGTTTGTTACAGCAATAAGAAAAAAAAAGCAGGGATTTTTCCCTGCCCTGTTTTTTTTCAATTCGTTTTCAGTTCTTGAACTGATAAACCCTGATCCAGTCTATATCCATTGATGAACTGCCTGTAACAGGTTTCTCAACCCCACCGGCAATTGATATGTACATTGGTTCGTCAGGTATGCCGGCGGTCTGTTTCATTATTTCAACGCCGTTGATTTTCCATACCAGGCTCTCCGGTGTCCACTCCAGCCTGTAAATGTAGAAGTCAGAAAGATAACGAGAGCCAATAGAGCTTTTCCTGGTAGCTTCCTTTGAGAGAAAGTGGTCAAACCACACCTTGTTCCTGCCTGCCCTGCAGATATTTATGTGAGGAATCATCGTGTTACCGGTAAGCCAGAATGCATTTCTGAATTCAGGGTTATTAAGCCTGATTTTTGCTTCAAAGATT
>QKCK01000052.1 GCA_003245695.1 Bacteroidota bacterium
AAGAAGATAAACTCGGACTTGATATTATTTACATTCAAGCCAAACGATGGAAACCTGGTAATGTTGTAGGCAGACCTGAAATACAAAAATTTGTTGGTGCACTTGCTGGACAAGGAGCAAAAAAAGGGATTTTTATTACGACTTCAAATTTCACTAAAGAAGCATTGGATTATACGCCAAGAAACGAGACAAAAATCGTTCTTATTGACGGAGAACAATTGGCTCAACTAATGATTGATTATAATCTTGGTTGTACAACTCAACAGACTTATGAACTGAAAAAACTTGACAGTGACTATTTTGGAGAGGAATAAAATGATGACAGAAATAAAAGCCGAACCGCTAACACGCGGTATAAAAAATTGCCGGGACAGTAGGTTATTCAAGGGTTGTAGCCCGCTTCAACTTTTGTGTAACTTGACAGGAAATCGCCCGCAATCGGCAACTTTTCATACCGCCAACGTTACGCATTATTAAAAACCACAAACATATGAGAACAATTATTTTATTGGCAATTATTGTAGGAGTTGTTTCCTGCGATTTCAGAAAAGAAAGAGCCAGGGAGACGATTCTGGATAATGAAGAGCTTCTTCAAATCTTTGAGAGTGACCAGGCAGATAGAAATCAACATATTGACTGGAGTATTATACAAAAAAATGATAGTATGAGAGAGGCCAGAGTCTATGAGTTATTGGATTCAAACAAAGTAAGGACTTCAGCTGACTATAATTATGCAGCACTGATCTTTCATCATGGCGAAGACTCTGTTGCATATGGAATGGCTCTGAAACTGATGAAGAAATCTTTAGAACTGGATTCTACAGGAAATAAATGGTATCTGGCAGTAATTACTGACAGGTATTTACTAAGTATTAATAAACCTCAGATATATGGAACTCAATATAAGAGATTGGAGGATGGGACTGTTTTGAGAGAGGAATTGGACTCGACAAAAATTACTGATGCCGGGAGAATAGAATATGGTGTCGAGACTTTGGCTGAACAAAGAGAGAAAATAATAAACCTGAATAGAAAAAAACTGACAGAACTATTAGATGAAGGGAAGACTATTGATGAACTGGTACTCTTTGTCAGGAATGAGGATCCTAAGACCTCTCAATATGATTTACGTGAGACATGGTTTAACCACTTTGGTTATAATCTCATGAACGAAGGGAGAAAGGAAGACGCATTGAAAATATTTAAGTTAAACACTGAATTATATCCAGACAGGTATAATACGTTTGATAGTTATGGTGAATGTCTGATGGAGTCAGGGGATAACGAAAATGCCATTATTGCATTTAAGAAATCACTTGAGTTAAATCCTGAGAATGAACATGCTAAAGAAGTATTATCCAAAATGAAATAACAAATAATAGTATACGGTATAGCGCATGAAGTTGAGGCTGAGAGTCAAAAGTTGAAAGCTGAGGAACGGAGGGACGAAGTCCCGCGGAGCGTGATCTGTATAGTCGAAAGTCGAAAGTCCACCGATACCCACTAAACGCATCAACAAATCAACGCATCAACGCATCAACCCCTCAACAACCATTGCTTTGTCAGTACCGGAAACAATCAATTCAGATTCCGGTACTCATTTGGTGACATACCCACCTGCTTCTTAAACATACGGGTGAAATGCTGTGGATGCTTAAATCCTAACTCGTAGGCTATCTCGCTTATCGATTTCCCGGTGTCAAAGATCTTCTCCTTGGCAACATCTATCATCTTCATCTGGATATGCTCCTGTGCCGATTTACCGGTCTCCTTCTTTAAAAGATCACTCAGATAGTTTGGTGAGATAAATAGCTTATCGGCGCAGTATTTTACCGAAGGCAGACCTTCATCCAGCGCTTTCTCCGAAGCAAAATAGTCTGACAACACTTTTTCAAACCGGCTGAGGATATCAATGTTTACATGGCTGCGGGTATTAAACTGGCGCTCATAGAAGCGTTTGCTGTAATTCAGAAAAAGCTCAATATATGAAACAATCAGTGTCTTGCTATGCGAGTCAATAGCATGCTGTAACTCATAACTGATATTACTGATGCATTCATTAATAACATCGCGTTCTCTGGCTGACAGATGTAAAGCCTCATTCACTTCATATGAGAAGAACGAATATTCGTTTATATGTTTACCTAATGAGGTGCCATGGATCAGGTCAGGATGAAAGATAAGGGCATATCCTGCTGCCTGTCGCTTCTCTCCGTCGCTGTCGACGCCGTATACCTGTCCGGGACCAATGAATATCAGAGTGCCATCTTCATAATCATATTCTTTGATACCATAGATGATATTACCGCACTTGATGTCTTTTAAAAGGATGGCATATAAGTTTATCTGTGTCCTGGCAAAGGCAAATGGTTTAACCTTTGAGAAATCGATGATACTCACCAGGGGATGCAGTGTCTCCTGCCCAACCATGTTATTGTATTCCCCAACCGAATTTATCCTGATTATGTTGCTCATCATTACATGTTTTTTACTGACCCAATGCAAATGTATGTAACTTAAATTAAATATATTAACTCTTATGTCAGAATCCGGAATAATGGTAAGACACTCTGTAATTAGGGTAAGTAACCAGATATTTGTGATTGCTTTCAGTGATTCAGGTAACTCTCTCAGTAATACGGGTATTTTTTTCCTGTCATTTTCCTTCAGATTTGCAATGTGAATTAATAACGAAAACATGAGAGCGATGAAGTATTATCGATTATCCATTCTACTTGGTTTATTTATAGTAATGATGATAGCAAAAGGCTGTGATAATAGTATATGCAGACAACCGGAGCAGATATTTGAGAGAGGTCAGAAGGTAACAGAGCACTTTACCGGCGACACATGGGTGCAGATGCTTACGACAGATGGAGCAAACTTCGATGCCATGAGTTATAATGTGACCTTTGCTGCCGGAAGCCGGACAGACTGGCATTCTCATCCCGGAGGACAGATATTATACTGTATCTCCGGGGAAGGACGTTGTCAGGAAAAGGGCAAGGCTGTTCAGCATCTTAATGTTGGTGATGTGGTTGAGATAAAACCTGATGTAGTGCATTGGCATGGTGCAGCTCCCGGTTCTGATTTTGTTCACCTGGGAATAAGTACACAGCTTTCAAAAGGGCCGGTAAGCTGGCTCGGGGCTGTGACAGATAAAGAATATAATAATCAATAAAAATAAGGAAATGAAAGATTTTAGTTATTATAATCCTACACGGATTGAATTTGGCAAAGGTAAAGAGGCAAAGATAGGACAGTATATCTCAGAATATGGCCTGAAAAAAGTACTCATTGTCTACGGTTCCGACAGAGTTAAGAAAAACGGCTTGTTTGACACTGTGGCTAAGTCTCTGAGTGAGAATGATATTGCCATTGAGGAGTTAGGCGGTGTTATAAGTAACCCGGTGCTGAGCAAGGTTTACGAGGGTATTGAGCTGGCAAAAGCAGCAAAGTCGGATGCTGTTCTGGGCCTCGGCGGAGCATCGGTGTTGGATACCTCCAAAGCAATAGCTGCCGGAGCAGTATATGATGGTGATGTATGGGACTTCTTTACCTTCAAGGCGCAGTCAACCAGTGCTTTGAAAATATTCTCAGTCATGACTCTTGCAGCATCAGGCAGCGAGATGAACAACTACGCTGTGGTGACCAATGAAGCAACAAGGCAGAAGATGAGTATCAGGAGCACAGCTACCTTTCCGACAGTATCGGTAGTGAATCCGGAGCTGCAGGCCACGGTTACAAAAGAATACCTGGCCTATTCAGCTGCCGATATCTTTGCTCATAGCCTCGATATGTACCTGACAGCTACCTACCTGCCTGAGTATATTGCGGGTTACGTGGAGAATATTCTCAGGACAGTCATTCGCACAACCAATGTTTTATTGGATGATGCAGGCAACTATGAAGCACGTGGCGAGTTCGCCTGGGCCGCAACCAACGCCTTGAACTTTACCACATTCAGCGGTATTGAAAACAATCGTTTTGACACCCACTTCATTGAACATACTATGTCAGCTGAATATAATATTGCCCATGGTGCAGGATTATCTATTGTGGTGCCTGCCTGGATGAGATGGCAAAAGAATTTTTTGCCGGAGCGGTTCAAACGTTTTGCAAAAGAGATATTTGATGTTGACTCAGCAGATGAAGGTATTGACGCATTAAAAAACTGGTATACTAAGATTGGTGCTCCGGTGACGTTAAAAGAGGGAAAAATACCTGAAGAGGGTATTGAGATGATGGTTGAAAAGCTGTTTGTGGGAGCTAAGATGATGGGTGCCGACGCGTTGTATTCTAAGGAGATGCTTACTACCGTATTCAATAATGCTAAATAGACTGCTCTCCCGTCGTTTAAATAATGTGATCAGGATATCAGTTTTTTACTCATGAGACAAATGATTCAGATAATAATAGCAATAGTGATCTAATTTGAACGATTTCAGACAGCCTCACCAGCACAGGTAAATGTGTACATGTAAACAATGCCTGCTTATGGAGGGAAACTAAATATGATGACCATAATAAAGATGGCCTTTGGATCCAAAAAGTAAAATCAAAGCAATGAAAAAAATATTCAGCCTGGGGGTGGCATGTATTCTATTAATAGCAATAGCATGCTCCGGAGAAGACGGCAATATAGTCATTTCACCGGAAGGCAATATAGGAAATGAGGTAACAGACACAACAGAGATAATGGGAACAAATAAAATCATACTCAAGATTGGCGCTAGTGTTTTAACAGCGACATTAGTTGATAATTCTTCAACTATAGCTTTAACAGAAGTTTTGAAGGAAGGACCGATAACTGTAGCTATGCAAGACTACGGCAATATGGAAAAGGTAGGGGATTTGGGGAGAAGTTTTCCGGTAAATGATAAACAGATCACTACAGAACCGGGAGATATAATATTATATCAGGGAAGAGCCCTGGTGATTTATTATGCCCCTAATTCATGGAGCTTTACACGATTGGGAAAAATTGACAGTTTATCGGCCACCGAGTTGAAGAATGTGTTGGGAGATGGTAATGTAACTGTTACACTGTCACTTCCTTAGGGCGCTTTCTTATTATGCCGGATACTAATGTTATTCGCGTGCCTGACATTCAGTAATTAAGGTAATTCTATCTGTGATAGGGGTAAATTTTCTTGCGGTATTATGCTGACATTTGTATTGTTAAAATTTCATCACTGAGGTAAGAAACCATAGAAATAAAATAATGGATAGAGGAAAATTAAGTGAGGAAAAATTTAAGGTGCTGTTTGGTCAGACTACGGTTCCTCTGGCAGAAACGGATCCGGACCTTCAGGATATACTGAATCGCTTCATATTTGGCGAAGTGTTTTATCATGGAGAGCTGACAGATAAACTAAGGGAGCTGATAACCATTGTAGTATTAACAACGAATCAGACACTTGATCAGTTGCAGGCACATGTCTTTACCTCTTTAAATATAGGCATAAGTCCGGAAGAGATAAAAGAGGCTATTTATCAATGCGCACCTTATCTGGGATTTCCAAAGGCTCTGAATGCTATAAACAAAGCCAATGAGGTTTTTACTCAGCTTAACATATCACTTCCTGTAGAAAGCCAGAAGAGGGTAACTGAAGAAACACGTTTTGGTGAAGGGTTAAAGGTACAGAAAGAGATTTTTGGTGATGTGATAGATCAGATGCATAAGAATGCACCTGAGAATCAAAAGCATATTCAAAACTTTCTTTCGGCATTTTGTTTTGGTGACATTTATACCCGAACAGCTCTAGATATAAAGACACGAGAGTTATTAACCTTATGCATTTTGAGTGCTATGGGTGGATGTGAGAGCCAGGTAAAATCGCATGTCTTTGGAAACTTAAAAGTGGGGAACGAGAAAAACACCCAGCTTGAAGCCATCACTCAGTGCCTGCCTTACATGGGTTTCCCAAGGACCCTGAATGCCATAAGCTGTATCAACGAAGTAATACCAGAAAGCAAGTAAAAGAGAGGATAAAAAAATGAAAGATTTTGAACAGATATTCCCGTTGGGACAAAAGAATGATGCATATGCACAGTACTTTACCGGACAGAGTTATATTTCACTGCTAACTATGGAAGGAGTGCCTTCATTTAATGTGACTTTTGAGCCGCGATGCCGCAACAACTGGCATGTTCATGAAGGTGGAGGGCAGATTCTTTTCTGCACGGCAGGAACAGGATGGTACCAGGAAGAGGGTAAACCGGCTCAGAAGCTTAAACCGGGCGATGTGGTAAATATCCCTGCAGGCGTTAACCACTGGCATGGTGCTTCTAAAGAGAGCTGGTTTGCTCATATAGCACTGACAGTACCTGTTGCCGGATCAAATACCATCTGGAACGGGCCGGTCACCGATGAAGAATACAATAAGCTGAAATAATAAAATACAGAAGGAGATGAGAAGGATAATGAGGAATACAGGAATGATAGCCGTATTATTAATGTTAATGATACAGGCTTGTACAAACAACAAAACAAACGTGAAAAACGAACAGATTAATCAGAAAGAAGAAGAACGTTATACGTTCGATCTTAGTGATAAGGTCACACGTGAAAAGGTGACTTTCACAAACCGTTATGGAATCACCCTTACCGGTGATTTATATTTACCTAAAGAGAGGGGTGATGAGAAACTGGCAGTTTTGGCTATTAGTGGACCTTATGGGGCCGTCAAGGAACAGGCATCAGGATTATATGCAAACACGATGGCTTCACGTGGCTTTGCTGTGGTAGCCTTCGACCCGTCATACACCGGTGAGAGTGGGGGAGAGCCCAGGAATGTGGCATCTCCTGATATCTTCACTGAAGATCTCAGTGCAGCGATAGATTTTCTTGGCACACAGCCTTTCGTTGACAGAACGAAGGTTGGGATAATAGGTATATGTGGATTCGGAGGCTTTGCCTTAAATGCCACAGCTGTAGATAAACGTGTCAAAGCCGTTGCCGTGGCCAGTATGTATGATATGTCGCGTGTGACGGCAAAAGGCTATTTCGACAGCATGACTCCGGAGCAGCGTACACAGTTACTGGAGCAGTTGAGTGCGCAGCGCTGGACAGATGCAGAGAATGGGAAGCCCGGATACGGCCAGGGCGGACTGCCCGAGCCGGAGCAGCTGACAGGTAAGGAGCCTGAGTTTGTTCAGGGATACGTTAATTATTACAAGACAAAACGTGGTTTTCATCCTCGTTCAATAAACTCAAACGGGTCATGGACAATCACCACGCCTGTCTCATTTATGAATATGCCTATCATGACATATATAAAAGAGATAACTCCACGACCCATACTTATTATAGCAGGGGAGAAGGCTCATTCACGTTATTTCAGCGAGGACGCCTATGCCGCAGCCAACGAGCCAAAGGAGCTGATGATCATTCCGGGGGCAGTGCATACCGATCTGTATGATGGTGGCGATAACAACTATATCCCATTTGATAAGCTGGAGTCATTCTTTAAGACCAATCTGAAGTAATTCTGTTTTGTCAGATACGAAAAGGTTCTGTCAGGTAAGCACGCTTATCAGGCAGAACCTTTTGTCGAAAGTCGAAAGCTGAGGAACGGAGTGACGAAGTCCCGCGGAGCGGAATCCTTGGAGTTAAAAGTTTATAAAGTAAAAAGTCCGTAATCACCAGATACCCAATGAACGACAAACCCCATCAACAAATCAACGCATCAACGACTTGACTCTTCCTGAAAAATGTTTTCACAATTTTTGCTGCGCTATTATAACTTGATTTATAAATTGATAAATTTATAATCCCAGGTGTGTTTTGTGCTTCAACGCTATAGGTTGATTCACGGCGGGAAACGTTCCTGATGTATCGTGACGGGCAAAGCATCGCACCTACCGTAGTGACCATTTTTGATAACTTTTATCATAACAGTATGACAAGTAAAAAAAAGATTACTCTTATCGGATTGCTGGTACTGGTCGGAGTGATAACTGAATTATTCCTGTTCGGGAAAATGTTCCCATACTCACCAATAGTAATTGGATTTGAGAAACATGAGTTAACCAATACTACTATCTATACTCAGGATGGTGTTTCCTTTAATGACTATGAAAAAATAGATTCATTGATTGCTCCTATAGAAAAATTCCATGATTTGAAATTTCTGTCAAAACCGGAGATATTCCTGTTCTCTGATAGTTTAAGCTACATAAGGCATTCTCCCTCAAAGGCAAGATTCTGTGCATTTTATAACGGCCGGTTATTTGTGACTCCGTGGGCATTAAAGGAGGCCATGAATGGTGATATATCCCTGGAGATATATTTGACACATGAACTATCTCATTCATTACTTCATCAGCATGCCGGAATGATAAAAGCAGCCGGATATCCAAAATGGTTACTTGAAGGGATAGCTGTTTACAGCTCAGATCAGATGGGAACCTCATTTTATCCGTCAAAGGAAGTAACATATGAGTTGATTCAGTCAGGAAATTTCATGCCTCCTGAGTATTTTAAAACGAAAAATGAAGATAAAATAAGATTGGACGTTGGGAACAGAATTCCATTTATGTATTCTGAGTTTGCATGCATTGTAGACTATTTAATTACAAACTACGGTAAGGAAAAGTTTCTGACTTATATGAAAAGCCTTTTAAAGTCAAATGACCATGATAAGATATTCAAACAGATCTATGACATTGACTTTAATGACTTCATTGAGGTTTTTAAAGCAAATGTCGGGGTAACAAGTAATTATAGTAATTAGCAGAGCCCAATACCCACGGATAATGGCTTAAGTCGAAAGCTGAGGAACGGAGTGACGAAGTCCCGCGGAGCGGGATCTATTAAGTCGAAAGTTGAAAGTCGAAAGTTGAAAGTCCGTAATCACTTGAAAACCAATTAACGACTAAACGACTAAACGCATCAACGTATCAACCCCTCACCCCTCACGCCTCATCCCTCAAGTCTCACTTTTCTCTTTGTTCTTTCTTTGCTTCTCCAAAGAAAAAACGAAAGAAAGGAGACCACGAGGCATAACTTTGGTTTCGTCCTCCGCCCGCTACACATTGCCGGGCTTCGCTCTCCCGCCACGGCCGCAATCAAAGTTCGCGCGCCTCGTGGACAGCCTGCACACGTCGCCCTCTGTTGTAACCGGAGGGGTTACGCCCTGATTCGTTCAACAGTGACCCCAGACGCTCAGGTTGAAAGTAAAAAGTCCGTAATCACCTGAAATCCAATTAACGACTAAACGACTAAACGAATCAACGTATCAACCCCTCACACCTCACTCCTCACTTTTGTTCCCGTTTCACGGGACTTCGTCGCATTGCTCCTCAGCTTTTATCTTTCGCCTCATTCCTCACTCCTCATTCCTCACTCCTCACTTTTGTCCTTTTCCTTCCGCCTTCGCTATGCTGCGTCGGACAGGTTTGTCTTTTGTCTTAACTCACGCCTCTCCCCTCCCTTTTGTCTTTTTTTTTCCTACCTTAGTCGAACTGTCGATGAATCGTTGAGGAGTGTTAATGCTACATTATTCTGCTGAGTAAACACCATAGAAGGAAATATTTAAGTTAGTTAGCAGCAACCCTTAACATCTGACACTAAGTTTTTGTAGTAATGTGCTAATAATGAAAACTTCAAGAATACTTTTCAGTCTAACTCTTATAGTTGGAATTATAATTATTGGTATAGGATTGTTCCTGAAATTATCTGACCAAATCTCCTGGGGAA
The DNA here is from genome assembly GCA_003245695.1 of Bacteroidota bacterium. Taxonomy (GTDB): domain Bacteria; phylum Bacteroidota; class Bacteroidia; order Bacteroidales; family VadinHA17; genus SR-FBR-E99. Next base: position 9,704 of record QKCK01000052.1, read on the forward strand.
CATATTCCAATAGGTCTGGAGATATTTCTTATGGATTAGTAACCGGGACGAGCGCATTTGTAATAGGCTCTCTTCTTCTTATTTTGGCATTTGTACTAAGGATAAATTATAAAAACGAAAAAGAAAAGCTTTCAAAATAATTAACAAGTTTAAAATAATTAAGAATGGAACATTCATTAAATCAACCAAATCCAATTCTAACTTTATTACCTATGATTCTGATAATGATTCCCACGTTTTTTATAATCAGAGGATTGGCTAAAGCAAAAGGGAAAGACATGACATTATGGACAGTTCTGGCTTGTATTCCGTTTGTCAATTTTATTGTATTACCATACATTGTTGGAGTGCCTAGTAAAATACTGGAAGATAAAATGGATAAGATTATTGAGTTATTAAGTAAACAAGAGCCGAAATAGACTTTATATCATTGTTGTTATTTTCAGTAATCCGGACCGGAGTAAATGGACAATCTTCATCCGTTGGGCTTAATGCTTCATTGATAAATCCCTGGAATACAAAATAGTAAGGTGAGTGATGGAGAATAAAGTGTCATCGTGGCTCTTCTATTCACTGGTATGTTATTGACCTTTTGTTTCCGGGTTTTCATTCTTTCACTAAATCACCCAATATATCAGAGACGGGGACTTTCTGGAAGTATAATTCCTTAATGCCCTCATAAACGATCCCTATTGTGTGATCATCTGTCATTGTCATGCATGAGTAGCCATAACCATCTGCTGCGTTGAGTTCTGTCTGATACTCCTCTGGCCAGGTAAGCCCCTGGTCGAGGCTGGCTTTTATGGTCATATGATTGCGGTTGGTTTTGCTGTTGGGGTTGGAGAAGAAGAGTACCATTTGTCTCTTCCCATCAATGACCAGGTCAGCACTGATGATGCTTGCCTGACAGTTGGGTTCCTGAAGCAGTGAGTTAGATGACTGATGCATGGTCCATGTCTCGCCCATGTCGTCAGTGACTGCCACTGCACGTCCGTTGGTCGTGCCTTTATCTGTCCGGTTGTGGTCGTCACGCATGTTAAGCATCAGGCTGCCGTTGGTGAGCTCTACCACCTGTGATTCTGTAGTGTTTGCGCGGGCTCCTGTACCTGTATGCCATGTCTGGCCATGGTCTTTGCTGTACACAATAGTTGAATGACATGTATACCTGCCGCCGTCAATAGCCATGACACCTATGTCAGCTTTAAACTGTGCCGGAAAGACAAGGGTGCCGTCGGTTGTCATTATACCTCGTCCCGGACCCTGAAGGAGCAGCTGCCAGGCCGGGTCCTTGATCTGTGGTGTTATGTTTATGGGATCAGACCATGTCACTCCGTCATCAGTGCTTCTCACCAGCATGAACTGGCCGGTCTCTTCGGGTGTCATCCCGGGTCCTGAGGCCCACCACAGCATCTGGTTCTCAGAGGCGCCACTCATCCATAGTGCTGCCACCCAGATTGTGTTTGTCATGCTGTCATAAAGGACAGAAGGGTCGCCGGTACCATTCAGCCTCTGCGAACGACCACCATATTCGCCCATGTTCATGATGACTCTCATAGGCTGCCACGTTTTACCTCCATCGGTGCTCCGGCTCATGCCTATGTCAATGTTCTCCTGCAGATCTTTGCTGTTATTGTAACGGTTATCATAAACGGCAATAAGAGTGCCTTTACCGGTTGTTATTAACCCAGGGATACGATAAGTGTCTACGTTGTCCTGCCCCTGTGCCCTGAGTATGGTTACAGGTCGGTAGATATACCGGCTGTCAGGGCTAACATTTACCGGCTTACACTTCTTAAAGGCAAGACTGATATTTTTGATCGCAAACCGGCTAAGTAAATCAGGGTCAGTCTTAACAGTGGCATAGCATCTGAGAGTATTGACACCTGACCCAAGATAGTAGCTGCCGGTGATATTGGTTTTAGATCTGACTCTCACTGCTTCGCCAAAAACCGTTGAGCTGGTAGTGTCACTTCCTTCATCCTGGCACGTTATTATCAATGATTCAATATCATTAAGCCCGCTTTCGTCAGTAAAATTGACAGTTATTTTATTAAGAAGAGGCTCTGCACTGCCTGCTGTGGCATGTACCATTAATTCAAACAGGAGGTTATTGTCAGTGCCTCCGTGAAGCGGAACCATGGACTGTCTGATCACTACAGAGTCAATACACGAGCTGTTCCCCTTCTGTCTCTTCATCTTTGTACATCCGGGAAGGGCAATCAGCAACGATACCAAAAACAGGGTGTTTATTAGCTTCATGACATAATTATTAATACATCTGTCTTTATTTTGCATCTGCCTGTCAGGCAGGTTAAATATAGGCTTTTTTACCGGTTCGGGCCTTAGTTTCAAAAGGTCATATCTCCTTCTTTCCGGTTAATTCTTTTCCGCGAATATCCAATAAGCTTATCTTTGCCATGTATGAAAGCGGATGATTTAAGATACGGTTTACAGGCAATTGACAGAAGCAGTCTTGTTGACAGGGTAGAGATGAACCTTATTGAGCTGTTCACAAAAAAGGAGCTTCGTCCGGGAGATGCTATCCCCCGGGAGATGGAATTGGCGGAGATCATGGGTGTAAGCCGCACTGTCATTCGCGAAACGCTCACACGTCTCAGGACTATGGGGTTGATAGAGTCAAAGAAGCATAAAGGGTCAGTGATAAAGAGTCCACAGTTTTTTTCTGTCATGCAGAAGTCAATGATCCCTGGTCTTCTTGATGAAGTGACATTACACGATGCTTTTGAAATGAGACTGGTGATTGAGGTTGGTATGGCTGATCTCATTGTCACCAGGGCCAGTGATGAGGATATTGAAAGGCTATATTCATTGGTAAAAGATGAGACCGATCATTCAGAGGATACTTTATTCGACGTTGATTATGAGATACAGTTTCATGGCAGGCTGTATGATATGACTGGCAACACATCGCTAAGTAGTTTTCAGCAGATACTTCTGCCGGTCTTTTGCTATGCTTATACAAGTGGTATTATTAATAAAACGTCAGCTGATAGAAAATATGTGTCACACAAAGAGCTTGTTGAGATTCTGAAGCTCAGGGATGCTGACATGTTTCGTTCGGCCATGCGCAAACATCTTGAAAATCATTTTAACCGGCTTGATTTCACGGGTAACAAGCCTGCTGGCAATACTGGTAAGGGATAAATCAAGTGCGTGTCAGTTGCAGATAGCTTATTTTTTCTTACTCAGTGACCTGATATGGCTTACAACAAACCGTAACTCTCCCCATGAGACGGTCTCTCCCAGCGCCTCTTTCACGGGTGCCATAGTCAGATCTTCGCTGCCATCAAACTGTTTCATTATCAGAGCTACCTTCTCTTCTGCCACAAACTCCTGAACAGCTATCTCACCCTCCTGGACAAAATGTGCCAGGTGACTCTCAATGGTATGTATGCTGAGGCCTCTCTCTGTTGCTATCTCGTCTATGCTTTTACCTTCACGGTAGAGACCGAAGGAGATCTTCTTTGTATCCTCTCTGACTTTCTTTGGTTTTTTCGCAACGGGGGTGGTCTCTTCCGGTGCCTCAATATTTTCATCATTGCAGTAGGTGGCTATTATCTCAAGCAGCTCATCGCCATACTGTTCTGTCTTCTTTTTACCCATTCCTTTTACTTTGCCCAGTGCTGATGATGTCTGTGGCATAACTGCGGCAAGAGTTACCATTGTCTTCTGTGGCAGTATCATATAGTGTGGCAGTCCCAGGGCTCCGGCCTTGCTGTTACGCCACTCCTTTAGGCTGGATAACAGCGCATGGTGTTCGGTTGTCTCCGATTCTACTTTCTCATTCTTTGACGATCGTTTCTTTGCGGCAGGCATCTCTACAGATGCTTTAGCTTTAGTCTCAAGATAGCTGCTGACAGTGAAACCGCTCTTCACCTGTTCAAGACACTCCGTTTTCACTGACACCTCGCGCCTGAGTCTTTCAATAGCCTCATTCACCGACTTGCGGATGGCTTTGTTGTCTGTCTCAACACTATAATCGCCGATTATCTCACGCATTGCCTCCTCAAGCTTTGCTGAGAAGTAATCGCCGGCCTTCATCACCCTCTCCTGGAGCGGACTGTTGTTTTCGGCATCAGCCTCACTGTTCATCAGGCCGGTAAGCTGATTGTTGAACCTGGCTGCTACCTCAATGATATCTGTTGTCAAAACCGTTGAGGCCTTCTCAAACAATGTCACAGGGTCTCCCATGATGTTGTCGCGGTGTTCCCTGAGCAGCTTCATACAGTAGTAAAGGTTACGTGCCATAGTGTCGAAGCTGAAGAGCTCTCGCAGCAGCATAGTCTGGTAGGCTCTTCTTGACTCATCGAGCATCTCTCTGCCGGGAGGGTTCTGTGATGTGTCGGTGATGAATCCTGTTATTACGGGGTCGTCGATGATGCTCCTCCGCTCTATACGTGATGACAGCACCAGCCCGTCAAGGGTGCGGCAGCGGCTGAGGGCAACGTATACCTGTCCGTGGGCAAAGGCTGAGTGTGCATCGATTATGGCTCTCTCAAAGGTCAACCCCTGGCTCTTGTGGATGGTGATGGCCCATGCCAGCCTGAGAGGGTACTGTGTAAAGGAGCCTATAGGTGTCTCAATTATCTCTTTTGTCTCTTCATCGAGGGTGAATTTCATGTTCTGCCACTCAGCTCTCTCAACACTTATGGGGGCATCATCGTCAGGGCATTTCACTATGATGGTATCATCCTCAAAGCCTGTCACTTTACCTATCTTACCGTTAAAGAATCGTCTCTCGTGTGAGCTGTCGTTCCTGACGAACATGACCTGTGCTCCTTTCCTCAGCACCAGCCCGGCTGGGGCAGGGTAGGAGTATTCGGGGAACTCGCCGGTGACGTCTGCCATGAAGGAGTGTATGGTGCCCGGCAGCCTCTCCAGCCTGCTGTCGTTTATTGTCTGTGCCTGGTGGTTGTGTGTGGTGAGGGTGATGTAACCACCTTCACTGTCAGGGTCAAAGCCGGGTATATGACGTTTGTTGAGCTCATCAAGCACCATGGCATCTATGTCATTATCGCGTACCTTATTCAGGATATCGATAAAGAGCCTGTCACTCTGACGGAAGATATGATTCAGTTCTATGGTAACATAGTCTGTTTCACGCAGGGCACGGCTGCCAAAGAAGAAAGGGGTGTCATAATAGCCGGAGAGTATCTCACGGTCATCATCTTTTACCACCGGTGCCAGCTGCTGCAGGTCGCCTATCATCAGCAGCTGCACGCCGCCAAAGGGCAGATAACGGTCTCTGTAGCGCCTTAGAGCTGCATCGACAGCGTCGAGGGTGTCTGAACGAACCATGCTTATCTCATCGATGACAAGCAGGTCGAGGCTCCTGATGATATTTATCTTCTCACGACTCATCTTGTAGTCTGGCAGTCTCTTCTGCCGCTCTGCATCAAGCTGTTGATTGCCGGTGAGATAAACAGCCGGAACGAAGGGCGAGAAGGGTAGCTGGAAGAATGAATGGATGGTGACACCACCCGCATTGATAGCAGCAACACCTGTTGGAGCTACAACTATCATGCGCTTGGGCGATATCTTCTTCAGGGTATGCAGGAAGGTGGTCTTACCCGTCCCTGCCTTGCCGGTGAGGAAGATATTACGATTTGTATATTGTACAAAGTCAAATGCTAACTGCAGCTCATTGTTGGTGACAGTCTCCATCTTTTATTCCACACATATAAATGAGAGAGTAAAGTTAAAAAAAGCTGATGAATAGGAGAGGCATCTTAAAGGAATAAAACCGCCGGCCAAGCAATGGGCCATACGATTTATAATTGTGACAGGTCCGCCATCTCAAAGGCATTCTTTATATCTTTATATGAAATATCAGGGTTATTCATTTTTTAATGACAAAAAGACCATGCGAATGAAAATAAAATTCTGGTATTTAATTCATGAATATTGGAAAGTGAAAAAGGTAACACTTGTATTGTTTCTGTTATTGCTGGCAGATGCATGGATGGAGGCTCAACAGCCTGTCATTGGTATGGCAAAGGATATTGATGGCAACGAATACAAAACTGTGGTCATTGGCAGGTATGAGTGGATGGCAGAGAATCTGAGAGCCATTAACTATAATAACGGGACTCCTGTGCCATATGAGGCTTGCGACTCCGAATGGAAGGGTTTGGAGAGTGACGCATATTGCTGGTATGATAATGATGAGAGATATAGCGAAATCTATGGGGCTTTATACAACTGGTATGCTGTTAATACCGGCAATCTCTGTCCGGCAGGCTGGCGTGTTCCGTCAGATGATGAATGGAAATATCTTGAGGGATATGTTGATTCAATCTATAAAGTTGGTGATACTCTATGGAACAAAACAGGGTTGAGGGGGTATGATACCGGCAGACGGTTGAAGGCTTCAGCCGGGTGGGAGAGAGGAGGCAACGGCACTGATAATTATGGCTTCGCAGCGCTTCCCGCGGGTGAAAGACTAAATGGCTTTAACAATATTGCCGGCAGCAACGGTTACTGGTGGACCAGCACTGAACATGACACAGCTACTGCATGGTTCCGCAGTATAATATATGCCTTCGATGAGGTATCAAGAGATACTCATCCAAAAAAGATGGGTTTCTCAGTACGATGTATCAGGGACAGGTAACGCACAGGTTCATTTAAATGTCGAATCCTGATACAAAAATCAATAAGTACTGTTATTCCTGTTATTCTTATTAACTTCTTATTATCTTTACTCCTGAAATTGTCATATATGAACACAGTATTGAAACTGGTAATATAACCCACCCAAACCCTATTGCACCATATATATGGTGAATCGGTTATCCGGAATCTCTCC